>NZ_JBVICA010000030.1:0-79343 GCF_055573115.1 Streptomyces sp. NPDC030222 | reverse complement strand
CGCCGGGAGCCCGGGAAGCCCGCTCGAACTCGTACGCAGCGTCCTTGATCTGGCTGCGGACCAGGCGCGGCGAAATGACGGCGGCAACCACGATCAGATCACCGAGTGCGGCCACATCCCCCGCCCCCTGATGCAGTCCCTCCGCACCGAGCTGGTCGGCAGCAGCCCGCACCTTGCCCTCGGCCACCTGCCACATCTCTTCCGGCGCAACGCGCGGCATCGGAATCGGTGTGCTCCACCGCTCTCGGACCCGGGGCAGGGACAGGTCCGGCGCAAGCCGGGCTCCCGGGAACCAGATCGGTGTCTGTTCCGGATTGCGGTCCCCCGGCATCGCCACCGAGTAGCCGGTCACGTTCCCGTCCGGGGCAATCCGCTGCTTCACGCGCAGCCCGGACGACGCCAGTCGAGCGAAGAAGTCGGCCTCACTTGTCGCCGCGGCCGCGGCCGCGCGCACCGTCCGCTGCAAGGTCACGCGGGGCGCCTCGCTCAAGCCGCGGCGCTCGGCCTTCTCCAGCTCGCCGGCCTTCCGCCAGCGTGATGCGGTCTTGTCTCCGTGCTTGAGGCGGCGAAGCCCGAACTGCACCTCGAGGACGCGAGCCGCCGCCTGCATCTTCACGATGTCCTGCCGCAGGTTCGGCTGCCGCCCGTCCTCGCGCACCTTGGTCGCCACGAGGTGAATGTGGTCATCCGCGTGCCGGACAGCCACCCATCGGCATGCCTCGTCATCCCCGTGCTCCGCGATCCCGGATGCGTGCATCATCTCGCGGGCCACCTCGGCCCACTCCTCATCACTGAGGATGCGGTCCTCGGGGGCGTTGCGGACTGCCACGTGGTACACGTGCAGCTTCGGCTTCTTCCCCCGCATCGCGAAGACCGGAGCGTCCAAAAGCAGCGCGAGATCCGAGATCGTCATGTCCGGCGAACGACCCGGGTCGTCGACGTGGGGATCCCACGCAGCCACCATGTGCGGGTCGGTGTGCTCGTCGCGCCGCCCCGGCCCGTACAGGTAGTGCAGCAGACCGTAGGTGTCGCTGCCCTCGTCCAGCTTCTCCGGAATCACCCTCGCTCCTTCCTCTCCCGCATCAGCTGGAGCGTGGCCTCGTCCAGACGCCGGATCGCAGTCAGCAGCGCCTGATGCACCGCGAGCATCTGCGGATCGGTCACCTCGCCGTCGGAGTTCAGTACCCTCGCGATCTGGTTGTAGTTGACCCCGACCCGTTTGAGCTGCTTCCGCGCCTCAATCAGCTCGCCGACAACGGCCTTGGCGTTGACGGGCGTGGGCACGACGATCTCCTCAGCGACGTCCAGGGAGACGCGTCCAATCCAGGACGCCGTCGCCTGACGCTCGCGTTCGGCAGCCGCTTTGACGACCGCATGCTCGTCGTCGTTGTACGACACCTTGATGCGTGTCTCGCGAGCGCCGCCGGCTTCGCGCTCACGCCGCCGCACAGCGGGGCGCTGATGTGTCTCATCCGCTGGTGGCTCTGCCACAACAACCCCTTCCGGTCTCCCCCGGTCCGTGCTCGGACCCATGATCACCGGCCGCCCACCCTAAAGGAGGTGCACCCGGGGATGCCGCTTACTGGGCCCAGTAAGCACTACCTTGCTGCTGGTAGTTACCCCCGCCAGAAGCCCACCGGGTATGACCTGAGCTGAGCTCAAAAAGCCCGTGGCGTACGGTGATTGGTGCTTCAGTGCCGCCGCGGACTGATCAGGGAAAGCAGTAGCATCCGGGCATGGCGAGGACACACGAGATCCTGCGACGGATGGAAGAGATCCAGGCGGCTCGCGCGGAGGCGATCACGCCCTTGGCGGAGCTCCTGGCCCAGCGCGAAGAGCTCCGGCAGCAGCTGGCTGCGCTGGACGAGCCGTACGGCAAGGCCTACGCGGACGCCGAGGCAGCCGGGTGGACCGCGGACGAACTGACGGCCATCGGCGCGGACGAGCCGGTCAAGCGCCCTAAGGGCCGGCCTCGGAAGCGGGCGGCAGCAAGGAAGACCGCTGTCGAGCCGGCGGCTTTGTCGGCGGAGAGCAGTGCGACGACGGTCGCGCTGTCGGCTCAGGAAAACACCGGCGACACGGTGGCGGCGACTGCCGGAAGCCTGTCCGGCTGACGACAGGTAGACGCTGAGGGGCCCGATTCGCTGAGCCCCTTTCGCGTTGTGGCCACGGTCCTGCCTCGGCTTCGAAGCTGAGAATACGACCGGCACAGCGGCCTTGGTCGTCAGCCAGACCTCTCCGCAGCCTGCCGCGGTTGACTCTTAGCGGGCACACGCTCCTGGGTGAGAAGCACCCAGGGCCGGCGCGAAGCGCCGCGCTTCTACTTCTGGAGTCTGAAAGGCTCCGAGTCGCTGCATTCCCTGCCCGCGCTTCTGCGCGGGCACAGCGGTCTGGGGCCGCGCAGCGGCCCCAGACGAGGGCAGCCGCCCCCGTGAGGGGGCGTCCTCGGCCGGCCGCTCCGGCCGGGCAAGGAACGTCGCGAAGCAGAGGGCCCTGCCCGACCGGAAACGCGGCTGGCCACGCTGAGCCGCCCCGTGAGGGGCGTCCTATTCCACGCGCCGGTCCTCCGCAGTGACCGTCACTGCGGAGGACCGGCTGGTGTGGCTTACCCTGGCGGTGTGCCGGACCCGCTTCCCTCGGGTCCGGCACACCTGCTTAGGGGTGCCGGGTCAGTGGGCGAGGCCCGGGAAGGCTCGCCGGTTCCGGCCCTGGTCGATGGTGATGTGTTCCATGTCCACACCGGTCAGGACGTAGCGGCGGAGGGGTTCCCCGGTGGCCCGGTCGGTGTTCCGGAGGTGTCGGGGGTCGAGTTCTTCGACCACGAGAGAGGGGGTGTCGGTGGTGAGGTTCTTCCCGCCGACGATGGCCAGGGGGAGGCGTCCGCTGGTGGTGAAGGGGACGGGTGCGATGCGCCAGACAGTGCCCCGGATGCTGGAGAGGCTGACCTCGCCGTATCCGCGTTCCTCGCGCGGTGTCATCGGCTCGTCGGGGGTGGCGGCCAGTCCTCGGAAGAGTCCCATTCCGCGGCCCTGGTTGACGATCTGTCCGGTGTCGATGGTGAAGTCCCGGGAGAACACGGTGGAGGCGGGGTACCCGGCGGCCTGGACGGCGGTGGTGTAGGTCTGCACGAGGGGGAGAACCTGGGTGCGGATGTGCTCGGCGGCTGCGGGGTCGATGGTGTCGAGTGCAGCGGCGCGGTCCGCCAGGCGCGTGATGATCTGCTGCACGTCGCTCCACGTGGCCTCGGGGAACGGGGCGCGGCGGGCGATTCCCCGGCTGGCCTTGATGGCGAGCAGGGTGTTGAGGAATGGGCGGGTGGCGTCGGTGTATCCGGACTTGCGGCGCTCGGTGCGCGGGTAGATGTGCAGGGCGGTGAACTGCCCGTCTTCGGCGAACGTCGGGTTGGCCGCGTAGTAGGGGCCGTCGGCGTTGCTGAACCGGTACAGGTCGACTTCCCGCCGCAGGTGGGGGTGGCTGAGGTGGCCTTCGAGGGCAGCCCGGATGGTGCCGGTGTCGGGGGTGAGTCCGTGGGCGGTGATGTGGAGGTAGCGGCGCGGGGCGGCGGAGAACACGGGCTGGTTGTTTTGGCCGAGTGCCGTCACGCGGGCGGCGGGTACCGGCTGGGTGGTCGGTTCGGTGCTGATCAGCATGTGGGGGCCTGCGGTGATGACGTGGTGTCCGTCGGTGTGGGTGTCGGTGACGTCGACGATGCCGAGCAGGGGGGCGAACCGCAGTTCGACGGCGGCGGTTGCGGCCCCGTGGCCCAGTTGGTCGAACACCGGGCGGTAGGTGGCGAGCAGGTTGGCCACGTCGGTCGTGAACTGCTGGCGGGTGGTGTTCTCGGCGGGCCGGTCGGTCCATCCGATGGTGTACGGGGTGAGGGAGAGGCGTATGCCGTCCAGGACGTGTCCGAACTCGGCGGCGATGCGGCGGTGCATGGCGGCCAGGTCGGGGGCGGCAGAGGAGTAGCCGACGGTGGAGAGGCGGACCTTTGCGCTGAGTTCGCTGTCCGCCAGGCACAGGAAGTCGTCCAGGTAGGGGTAACTCATGATGTCGTTGTCCAGGTACGGGAAGATCGTTCCCGGACGGTGGGCATCGCGTCCGCGTGCGATGCGCACGCGGCGCTCGTCGGCGACGGTGGCCAGTGCGGACATGAGCGCGTAGAGGCCGGGGCGGGTGAGCTGCCAGACCTCGCGTCCGGCGGCCTGCGAGCAGAACGCGCAGCGGTTCTGGCAGCCGGTGGCGGGGGCGAGGTACTGGAGCCGGGTCAGTGCTTCGGTGGGCAGGTTGCGGAGCTGGTCGGTGAGGCTCTGGGCGTGGTTCATCGGCTGGTCCCTTCGGTGTGGTGGGTGAGGCGGTCGAACGCGGCCAGTACGGCGCGGCCGTGGGGGGAGAGTTCGGCGGGTCCCGCGAACGGTGAGGCGGGGCCGGTGGTGACGCCCTCGACGGTGCCGAGTTCGGCACCGGGCGGGCAGGTGGTGCCTGCGGCGGGGGCGTTGGCGATCAGTACGCGGCCGGTGTCGCTGTCGGCTTCGGCGGGGTGTGCTCCGGGCTGCTCCCACGTCAGGCGGTCGCCGTGCAGGCGGTAGATGCCTGAGCCGTGGAAGTCGTCGGGGACGGTGAGGGTCTGGCGGGCGCGTACCTTCAGGTAGTAGGGGGCGGGGGTGCCTCCTGGGGCGGCTGCCAGGGTGGTCGTGTTGAATTCCTCCGGCGCGGGGAGCCATGTGACGGGGTGGCCGAGCAGCGTCGTGAGGTGGGCGACGACCAGCGGCGGGTATCCGGCAAGCTGCTGGTTGACGCCGGAGACCTCGGTGGTGCCCTGCTTGCGGGCGTTGATCTCGTTGATCACCGGCCCGGCCGGGGTCCAGATCGTGTCGATGCCCCACAGGCCGGTGAGGCGGTGGTTGCGCCATGCCCATTGGCCGATGCGGGTTGCCGCTTCGATGACGTCGGCCACTCCGGCTGACGGCCATGGCTGCGACCAGTCGTTACCGGCGCTCTTTGCGGGTCCGATGCCGACGGCGGCGACACCGATGGCCTTGTGTGAGGGCCTGTCGGCGTAGATCCGTACGCCTCCGTTCCCGTCGGGGAGCGAGAGGACGGTGGTGTTGGAGCTCCAGCCTTCGACGAACGCAGAGACTCGCCAGGGGCCGGGCAGGGCCGCGGCGCGGGGCATGTCGCGCTCGTCGTCGACGAAGACCGTGCCTCGTCCGCCTGCGTCGTGGGCGGACTGGACGACGATGCGGCGGCTGCCGACTTGGTTCCGTATCTGGTTGAGGCTGGGCAGCCGGTGGCGGAAGGTGGTACCCGCAATGATCATGCGGGGCGGCACTCCGGCGCTGTGCAGGATGCGGCCGATCGCGCCCTTGTCCTCGATGCGGTTGCGCACGTCGCTGGACAGTCCGGCCACGGTGCCGCCGGGGCGGGCGAGATCGGACAGGTAAGGGACGGCGTACCAACCGGCGATGACGGCCGGGCGGTCGTAGCGCTGGATGCGGGCGGCGGCCCGGTCTGCGATGACGGCCCACCACGTGTGCTTGCGCTCTCCGGCAGGGCGCTCCCCGGTGCCGTGCTCAGCGGCGATCGCCTCGGTGGGCGCGGCGGGTGCCCACGGCGCGTAGCAGCCCAGCGACAGGGCCGGACGTGCGGCGTGCACGGGGACGGGTGCGGCGTAGGCGACGCGTCCGCCGGTGGTGTGCCGGTCAAAGTCGACCAACGGACGCCCGGCCAGTGCGCGGGTGAGCTCGTGGTGTGCGGTGTGTGCCCTCTCGCTGATGCGCCTCGACGATGAGGTCGGGATGCCATTCAAAGCAATTCTCTCCGATTCTACTACGGTCTTGGGTAGAAAAAACCACTTTCACTAAGGGGCGACCGGCCGTCACCCCTTCCTTCGTCAACCCCCTCTCCCCCTGCTTACGGAACCAGTCTAGCAGATTTCTTCCGATTCTACTACGGTCATTTCGAGGAAAATACCAGACGGCCGTGACGAAGCGCAGTTCGACCACGACGAGACCCGCACCGACGCGGAGCGACCATGGCGGCCTCGGCCACATCGCGGCAGCAGGCGCTCCCCCTCAGCCACTCCCCGGGCGGCGCGGCCGCCTCACGCACCCGCATCCGTGACGGCGGGGGTACGGCGGCCCGCCCGCGACTCCGCCGACGGACGGCGACCGGAGATCAGCCGGGCACCCCTCCCTCCGCAGCCAGCCTTCTTTCCCACCCCGAAGCGCCCGCAGCCGCCAACGCAGCAGGCCACGGAGGATTACGGACCTTGGGCGTGCTTGCACCTGCGCAGCAACACCCCGCCTGTCTCAGGGCGGTTCCCTCCGGTCGGGCAGCGGGGGGCTGTGCCCTCACCGCGACGCCAGTCGAGCACTCGGCCCCCTGTTCTTGCCCCGGGAGGGACCGCTCGGCCACCTTCCGGCCAAGGACTCCCTCGGCCCCGATCTACGGCCCCCGCCACCACGGGGCCGGCAGCCCACAACTTCTCCCCAGCCACATCGCTGCAGGCGAATTCGGCAGGGACCTCCCGCGGCTGACCCATCACCGTAGTAGCATCGGCTGTAATTAAGTCGTGGGGAGAGTCCGATGACCCGGATCCTGGAATGGGACGAGCCAGACCACTGGACGGTGCGGCACGTCGCCGGCCACTACCAAGTGGCCGAGGGGACCGTGACACGTGAATGGGTGCACTGGCCCGAGTGGCCTGCTGCGGTCGAAGGCGCCGGCAAGAGAAGCGCCAGCCGAGGCAGGCCCATGAAGGTCTACCGGCGTATGGAAGTCGCGGCGGCAGTCGAAGCCCACGTCAAAAGCAACCCGGAGTTCGGGCCGCCGGCTCAGCCTCCACGCGAATGGCCACGAAACGACCGGGTCACCCTTGCCGAGACCGCACGCCGACTGGACCGCGACTACGTCGAGGTACGCAACTATCCCCGGCTGTATCCCGCGACTTCCGGCAACCCCTTCCCGGCAGCGGGGCCCGATGGCCTGCGGTCCTGGGGAGAGGTCATCGACTGGCACCGGAACCGGCGAGGGATGGGCAACCGCAGAGGCTCCGCCTCACCGAAAAGGCCACCACAGCACTCGACGGGGACGGACAGATGACCGGCATCGAGCAGACCCCCTTCCACCGGATCAAGATCCGCGTTGCCGCGCTGGTCTTTGACGGCGAGGAAGTGGCACTGATCCGCAGAACGAACGACCGCGGAGTCGATCACTACTCGCTTCCCGGCGGGAACGTGGAGCCGGCGGAGCCTCTGCCGCAGGCCCTGCAGCGAGAACTCGATGAAGAACTGGGCTTGGACCTGACGCGTCTCGAGCAGGAACCCACTTTCACATGGCTCTTGGATGCGATGGTCACTCGACCAGGCTCCACCCCACCCCGCAAGCTCCATTTCGTCTACCGGATCCACCTGCCCCCGGGCATGCGCGACGAGCTGCGGCTCCACGAGGAGGACGACACCCATGGAAAAGGTGTCATTGTCTGGCTCCCATACCGCGAGACCCGCACGTTGAGTCTCTTCCCCCCAGCGCCCATCGCCGACCTCGACAGCCCCACTCATCCAGTCGATGCCGCAACGGCAATGCTCCCCGCTTTGAGCGACACCAACTACCAATGGGTCTGAGCAGCAGCACGCTTGCACTGCTCCACAGCACCCCGGCAGCTTCGCGGAGCGAAGCTCCGCGCCCCCCTGCACCACGAGCGGGACAACCGGTAGCGCGCAGCGCCACCTCCAGGCGCGTAGCGCCTGGAGACCGCTCCACCGGCGACGAACGTTCGCGCTGTCGTCGCGGCGGGCAGCGTTAACCGTTCGCGGTTGAGTTTTCCCAGGTCAAGCCCGGGAGCGTTCGCGTTTTCGGTGGTGCCGTCGGCCAGGCGTTCGCGTTCTGGTCCGGCCGCCGTTCGCGATGTGGCCATGGCGGCGATGCCATCATTCGCGGCTGCGTTCGCGGTCGGCGCGGCGTTCGCGAAGGCCTGCGCGAGTTCGCGCACGGTGGCGTTCGCGCCGTTCGCGAAGGCGGAATCCTCCGGGCCGACCGTGGCGGCGTTCGCGCTCGCGGCCGTCGGGGTGTGCGCAGTGGAAGCGTGCGCGTTCGCGGTCAGATGTTCGTGAATCGGCATCCCCCGGTTGGCATCGCGCACAGTGCGAAGGCCCGTCGCGGTGACGGCGCTCGTCAGTCTTCTTCCAGAGCAGGGTTGAGCCCGCTGGTCCCTTCGGTGCTGATGGAAAGCGCAGCGTGCTCATCCACGGAGCTGGGAGGACCGCTCTCCAAAGTCGAGGGAATCTCACGAACGTGTACCTGCACCTTGCCTGGGCGCTTGAGGTCGGGTCGGACGAGAAGCACCTCTACAAACACCCGGTGACCCACACCAACCTGGCCGGACAGAAGAGACTCCTTCAGCGGCGTGCTCATCGCTGTGTGATAGAGCATGGCGGCGGAGTCCCCAGGGAGCTGCGGGTATCCGTCCAGGGCGAGCAAGATGAAGGCTTTGTCAGGTTTGGGCATCACCACTGTGGCCCACAGGCGTTCCTGCGGCTGGGGACAGCTTTCCAGGGCAACTTCCGCTGTCTGCGGCACAAGGGGCTGTGAGGAAGGTCGCGCCACACGGATACGGCGCTGCTTGGGGTGGACGGAGCTGATCGTGACCTGCAGCTGAGATCCCTGAGCCAAGTCATTGGTGGCCGGGGAATCAACACGGGCCACGCCGCCGTGCTCAAGTTCGACGAAGACCTCACCCTTGCTTGTGATCTTGCTGACCTTGGCAAGGAATGTGGCTCCCGGCTGGTAGATCCTGACCCATTGGTGCCACGGACTGATCTGCCCGTGCCGTCGGGAGAAGTGGGTGCCGTTATCGTCGGTGACGAACCGGCCGTCGACGGTGGAGCCCGGAGGGTACCGCGAAGACATCTGCGCTGGGATGGCCTCGTCCCACGCCAGGTCCTCTGCCCGGAGCTCCCCCGTTCGCTTGGCGTTGGCTGTGTCCCTTACGAACACCGACTCGCCAGACCCCCAGATCACCTCAGCAACGGCCTCTACGACGATGGGGAAGGTCGGCTTCTCTGGAGCGGATAGCAGCCCTTGTCCAGCTCGCGCCTTCCTGGCGTGTCCGCTGTATAAGGCCGCCTGCTGATGCAACCGGGCCCGTTCCGTCGCAGGGGCCAGTTCACGGATGATGGTCTGCAGGAGAGGGAGGGGGATGTCCTTGGAGCCGTTCTTGTAGTCGTACCAGAGCGACCGGCCGGGACCGTATCGGCCCTTTGCCAGGGTTTCGGGTGTCTGCCCCGTCAGGACCATCACCTCGTGCACGAACCATCCCAGCTTCCGGCACTCATCGGGTCCTCGGTACTCCGTGTTCCGCCCCATCAGCCCGCCCATTGTCCACGGACAATCCAATAGTCCGAGGTTAGTCCACTCCTCACGTGCAGCTGCTCCCGTTGCCTACAGACACACCTTTCGCCTACGGGCAGGTTAGGTCTACTCGCTCGGGCTGGCCGGGAGAGTCGACACGGAAGGCCATCAGGATGAAGAGGTTCAAGAAGGACTGGCGTCACATGCGTCGCACGGTTGCCTTTGCACTGGTCCGTGGAGCCGCTACGACGGCCGGGGGTCTGATCATCACCGGGATCGTCGTGTGGGTGCAGCGATCGTGAGATGACGCCATCTGCTATCAAATGTTACTTAGTCCTTGAATGTTGAAAATTGCCCGATAGCTGAGGGGTGAAGGCCCCTCAGCCCCAATTCAAGTGCCGCCTTCGACGACGGGCCCGGCCGCGTCGCCCAAGAAGCAGGCTCGACCGGCTGCCACAGCAGCCCGCAACCACGAGGAGGACTTCCGGAACTGAGAGCGCCCGGTGGGCGCACAAGGTCATGACCGACTGCGGCACCGTTCCCGGCATCACCAGGTTCAGCCGGCGTTCTTGTCTCGCCACTCCTGCAGAGCCTTGGTCACGGTGGAAGCGGAGACGCCAGCGCGGCGAGCGAACTCTGCCTGGGAGGGGGCGGGGTATTCCGCTTCCTGGGCGTGGAGGAAGTCGGCGGCCAGGCGTTCGCGTTCGGCGCGCGCCGTGGCGTGTCGGCCGGCGGACCGTTCGCGAATGCTGCTGAGGTCGGACACGGTGCCTTCGCGGTCTTCATTCGCGCTGCGAACGGCGGGTCCGGTTTCGCGAACGGCAGCGTTCGCGAAACCGCCGGAATCGCGGACTGCCGCGCTGGCGGTGACGGGCTCACGCTCGATCGGGGTGCCGTTCGCGGTCTGGCCGTACTGATGGGGGACCGTGCTCCTGACGAACGTTCGCGCTGTCGCCGCCGCAGGCAGCGATGACCGTTCGCGGTGGAGTTTTCCCAGGTCAGGCCCGGGAGCGTTCGCGTTTTCGGTGGTGCCGTCGGCCAGGCGTTCGCGTTCTGGTCCGGCCGCCGTTCGCGGTGCCGCCATGGCGGCGATGCCATCATTCGCGGCTGCGTTCGCGGTCGGCGCGGCGTTCGCGAAGGCCTGCGCGAGTTCGCGCACGGTGCCGTTCGCGCCGTTCGCGAAGGCGGAATCCTCCGGGCCGGCCGTGGCGGCGATCGCGGTGGCGGCCGGCAAAGTGTGCGCAGTGGAAGCATGCGCGTTCGCGGTCAGATGTTCGTGAATCGGCATCCCGCGGTTGGCATCGCGCAGAGCGCGAAGGTCAGCCGCGGTCGCCTTCCGCTTCCACTGCCTGCCGTACTTCTCGCGGAGCTCGTCGCGCAGGGTGAGCCGGTCGCGTTCCAGGGCGAGCGCTTCGTTGTAGGTGTGGATGCCCCACAGGCGCATGCGCCGCCACATGGCGAATGTCTGGAGGGGGGCGAGGAACCAGCGGGCGATGCCGAGCGGTTCGAAGTTACGCCCGTCGGCAATGCGGGCCCGGCGCGCGATGGCGCGCCGCAGTGCCTCGGTGATGACGACGACCAGGCCGGGCATCGTGGCGTGAGCAGTCGCCTCGATGATGTCGCCCCAGGAGGCGGACCCCTGGCGGGGCCAGCCGCTCGCGGCGTTGAACACGATCGTGGCCACGGTCAGCGTCCAGGCGAACCACCGCAGGATCGGGGCAGGCGTGCGGATAGCGCACAGGAAGAGGTCCGCGGCGATCAGGCCGATGATGCCGACGTCGATGCCGATCGGGAACAGGTAGGCGAACCAGTCCCATCCCCACCCCAGGGCCAGGTCGCGCACCGAGCGGTAGGAACCGGTGAAGCCGATGACAGCAAGAGCGACGGCCGCGACTCCGACGAGGCCGGCGGATGCGAGCAGGCCTCCCCGGATGGGCACCAGGGCTTCGCCGTCTGCCGCGGTACGGCCAGGGGCGGGTATCGGCGTTCGTCGCTCGGCGCCGGGCACCGCGTGCGTGGTCACGGCGGACACTCTGTCTCTCCTTCGGGTGGGGCAAGGGTGATCAGCACGGTACGCCGAATTGCGGGGCTGGTGATGCTGCTGAAGCGTCGGAAAATGCGAAACGCCTCCGTCCAGGGAGTTCCGGAGGAGGCGTCAGTCGAGGGGGCGCGCGGTCACCCTGCCCACACGACATCGAGCACGTACAGGAGTTGGCGTGGACGGTTGATGAAGTAGACGGCGGTGAGGGCTCCGACGCCGGCGGCTCGCAAATCTTCGCCTTCCGGGTCGGTCGGGTCCCACTGTGGCCAACCCCACGGCTGGCGCGCGGCGATGTCCAGGACGTCGCGCACCATCTCCTGCACCTCTGGCTCCAGCGCGTCGACCACCTTGGCCGCGTTCGGGGAGAGTCGGGCGGTCCAGGCCGGGGTCACCGGCGGATCCCGAGGACGTCCTCCAGAGGAATGCCGTCGGAGACGTTCATGTCTCCTGCGAGGAATGCGGCGACGGCTGGAGCTGTGTCGAGGCGGCCGGTCCACGTCCGGATCGTCTGGTGCAGCGGGGTGAGATCGTAGGTCTGCCGGGAGGTCTCCAGTGCGTGGCTCCAGTCCCGTTCGAACGCGGGCAGCCAGGCCCCGGCACGGTCATGGGCGGCGATGCGCTCGCGCAGCTGGGCGGCCGCCGTCGGGGCCGGCGGTGGAGCGGGCTGGTGAACGGGTTGAGCAGTCATCGAACAAGTCCTTCCGGCGTCTGGTTCGAGTGTGGCGGTCTGCGGCAAGCGAGTCGAGAACTGCGGTGCAGGCCGGGCCGACTCCCCTTCGGGGAGGCAGCCCGGCGTCCCCTGCGTTCCGGGCTCATGCTGTCGCGTAGGCACAAGCAGTGCAGGACGGTTCGCCCAAGCAGCACCTGGGAGAGTGTTGGGTCTGCAGAGGAGGATTACGGCAGGCAGTGGAAGCGGAAGGCGACCGCGGCTGACCTTCGCGCTCTGCGCGATGCCAACCGCGGGATGCCGATTCACGAACATCTGACCGCGAACGCGCACGCTTCCACTGCGCACACTTTGCCGGCCGCCACCGCGATCGCCGCCACGGCCGGCCCGGAGGATTCCGCCTTCGCGAACGGCGCGAACGCCACCGTGCGCGAACTCGCGCAGGCCTTCGCGAACGCCGCGCCGACCGCGAACGCAGCCGCGAATGATGGCATCGCCGCCATGGCCACATCGCGAACGGCGGCCGGACCAGAACGCGAACGCCTGGCCGACGACACCACCGAAAACGCGAACGCTCCCGGGCCTGACCTGGGAAAACTCCACCGCGAACGGTCATCGCTGCCTGCGGCGGCGACAGCGCGAACGTTCGTCAGGAGCACGGTCCCCCATCAGTACGGCCAGACCGCGAACGGCACCCCGATCGAGCGTGAGCCCGTCACCGCCAGCGCGGCAGTCCGCGATTCCGGCGGTTTCGCGAACGCTGCCGTTCGCGAAACCGGACCCGCCGTTCGCAGCGCGAATGAAGACCGCGAAGGCACCGTGTCCGACCTCAGCAGCATTCGCGAACGGTCCGCCGGCCGACACGCCACGGCGCGCGCCGAACGCGAACGCCTGGCCGCCGACTTCCTCCACGCCCAGGAAGCGGAATACCCCGCCCCCTCCCAGGCAGCTGGGAACCCGGCGGCGGCCAGCGGGCGGTGATGTCCGTCGGCGGATCCGAGGGAGCAGCCTTACGAGTTGATCTTCGAGACGGTGGAGGCGACCCCGTCGATGCCGTCCTGGATCTGCGGGGCCACGGTGCTGCCCGCGAAGAAGAAGCCGAACAGGACGGCGACCAGGGCGGCGGGCCACTTCAGGTGGCCGCCTCGGATGAGGACGACGAGCGCGATCGCCAGGAGCAGGACGACGGAGAGCGAGAGCTGCATGGCTGCCTCCTTCGCTTCGGTGGGGTGAACGACCGGTGCCGCCCGGGACGGCGTGTCCGGGGCGGTCGGCGAGGGCGGGGGTCTGCGGCGGCCGGGTTCTGTGCGGGAGGGCTACCGGCCGGTCTTCTGCAGTTCGTTGCTGTGGCAGAGCACGGGGCCGATGAGCAGGCCGATGCGGTGCACGGTCCACCGGTTCTCGGTGAGCGGGCCGGGCGGGACCTCGTCGACGATGCGGCCGGTCCGTCCGGCCGCGCGGGGGTCGTCCGCGCAACTGAGGATTTTCACTTCGTCGCCTGCCTGGAACATGTCTGCACTCCTTGTCCTATGGGGTGTCCGGCGGAATCGGCCGCACTTGTTAGTTAGGCCTGTTAGGGGCAACAGGTCTGACCATCGTTGGGCTGGTCTTTCGTGTTGCTACTCGGGGTCGTCGGTGTTCTGCGCGAGGCGCTGCTCGCGGGCCATGCGGTGCTCGTGGTTGCGGGTGTGGCGGGCCTCGCGTTCGGTGCGGGCGGCTGCGTTCTCCCCGGCCTGGTGAGTGCGCTCGCGGTCGCGTTCATGGCGGTCCTCGGCGCGCTGACTGGCCTCGTGGCTGCGGGCACCGGCCTTGTCGGCCGCGCGGACGGTTTCCCGGCCGAGGTCCGCGTACTTGCCTGCGGCGCCGGCCGTCGCCGAGACCGCGCCGGCGACTTGTCCGGCTGCTCCGGCAACGGCACCTACTGCTCCGAACGCGGCGGTGAGGGCGCCGAACGCGGCCTTGGCGGTGCCCCCGCCGGAGGGGGCGCGGCCGCGCTGGTCGGCGGACTGCTGGCCGTTGGCCTTGGCGAACTGGGCGGCGGCTGCGGTCGTTTTGATGTCGGCCTGTCCGGCTTCAAGGAGGCGGCCCTCCAGCCGGGTGCCGCCGGGCAGGGTGACGGCGATCTTGCCGGGCTTGGCCTGGGTGCCGATGGTGGCCAGCATCTGGGCGGTGATGCCGTTCACGGCGAAGAAGCACGAGGTGCCGCGGCCGAGCCGGTTGGTCTTGTGGGCGCGGCCGCAGGTGGCCATGACGGCGGCGCCGGAGGGGATCAGTCGCAGCGCGACGGGCGCGCGGCGCGGTTCGTCGGGGCACATGACCTGGGTGCCGCCGAGCTTGAGCCCCTGGATGCGCAGGGTGACGGGCACGGGCGGGGGTTCCTTTCCGGTGCGGGGGCGTGAAGCGGGGCCGGCACCCGGCCCGCCTGAAGGGGCGGGACGGGTGCCGGCCCGGTCGGTGCGGGCGGCGGGGTCAGTCCTCGCGCCACTGGCCCTGGACGGTGCCGTGGAAGGTGCCGGTGCGGGGGGCGCGCTGCTTGGAACCGCTGCGGGAGGCCAGGACGTAGAGCACGCCCAGGCCGAGGGCGACGGCGCCGACGACCTTGGCGGCGGTGACGATCGCGGCCCACACTCCGGCCGCGGCCGCGGTGAGGCCGGCGCCGATGGCGGGGCCGTAGGCGGTGGCGGCGAACCCGGCCGCGCCGAGGGCGGCGGTTGCGGCGTACGCCTTCAGGGCGCGGGCGGAATAGGCCCAGGAGGGGATCCGGCCGGGCTGGGGGAGTGTGGCGTCGGGCAGGGCGGCCGGCGGTTCTGCTGCCTCCGGTACGGGCTCGAACCGGCGGGTGACGGTGCCGTCCGGCGCGGTGGTCTCCAGGAGGCGGAATCCGGGCGGAATCGAGGGCGCGGGGGCCGGGATGGAGGCCTGTGGGGTGCGGGCGGCGGCCTCGGCCAGCAGGACCTCCAGGGAAGGCGGAACCGGGGTGGTGAAGGTGTCGGCGCCAGTGAGGTCCGGGGTGCCGGTCATGACGTGCGTTCTCCTCGCGTGATCGTTTTAGGGTGGTTTGCGGGGGAGGGCAGCCCCCTGGGCGGGATGAGAAACCGCAGGTCACAGGGGGTGACACCCCCCTGGGCAGCGGCGGCCGACCCCTGGGCGGCGCCCGGGGGTTCCGGGTGTCCGCCTTAGGGGTGCCATGGGTTCTGACCTGCGGTTCTGCTGGGCGCCCAGGGGGCTGCCCGGGGGGTTATTTCGGGGCAATCCGGATGGCGGTGAGTGCGGCCTCGACGTCGGCCCGCATGTACGCGGACGCCTTGTCGGGGGTGCCGTCGGCGTTCTTGCCGAAGCGGATGCCGGGCTTCGGCTTGAGCGTGAGGCCGGTGCCGTCGAGTTCCCTGGCGAGGTCGGCGGCGAGCTCGGTGCCGATCCGGGTTTCGTACTGGGCCTGCTCCTCGCCCTCGTTGCGGCCCCAGCGGTCCGGGTCCTGGCTGGCGAGGTAGGCGCGGACGTCGGCGGCCTTGACCTTGTCGGCCGGGGTGCCGGCGGCGTCCACGGGGAACGCGTCGAGGATCTGCTCGGCGAGCGGCCGCTCGGCGGTGCCGGGCCTGCCCGGGCGGCCCGAACCGGTCGGGCCGCCGCCGACGGACGACAGGCCGGTGACCGCCAGGAGCCGGTCCTCGATCGGGTCGGGGAACTGGCCCGGTGCCCGGCCGCACTTCTCGCGCAGTGCACGCCCAGCCCCGATCGCGTGGGCGGCTCCGTCGTAGTGCTCGTCCTCCACGAAGCAGGAACGGATGAGCTCCCCCGCGCTGCCGTCGATGTCGACGATGGCGGCACCGACGTCCTTCTCGCGGATGTCGTGGGCGCGCAGCCCGGCGCCGGTCGCGCCGTCCGACAAAATCGCGTTGGTCTGCGTCGCCGATTTCGTGCGGGTGGCGATCCGGGCGGAGGCGTTGGAGCGGTACCCGCGCGGAATCGTGTTCGCGTCGGGGTCCTGCGTCGAGGCCAGAATCGTCATGTTGAGCGCGGCGACGAACGCGGCCGCCTCTTCCAGGAGTTCGGCGATCCGGTCGCACGCCTTGAACGTCCGCTTGCCCTCCGGGTCGGAGAGGTCGGGAACGCGGACGGTGCTGGCCGCGTACTGCTTGTACTCGTCGATGACCAGGATTTCCAGGGGAAACTGGTCAAGGTCCGCCTCGCTCATCTTGGCGCGGGCCTGCTCCTCCAGCCATTCCTCGCGCCGGTACGCCTCGGCGAGGAACGACTCCAGCAGCGCGATGAGCCGGGCGGGGCGGCGGCCGAAGAAGGTCGCGCAGATCTTCGCGTAGCCGCGGTGCTCACCGGGCTTGGCGCCGGCCACGAGCCGCACGTTCACGCGGGGGTCGAGGCCGAGGCCGATCAGGATGTTCCGCAGGATCATGCCCTTGCCCGCACGGCTGGTGCCGCCGAGCAGCGCCATGACGTGGCGGAGCCTGAGGTGGACCGGCTCGCCGCGCCGGTTGTAGCCGATCAGAACGCCGCGGTTCCACACGTCCTGCTGTTCGGGCTGTTCGGCGACCGGCGAGGAGAACGGCTCGCCGAACGGGTCGCGGGAGGCCATCCACACGGTGACCTGGCCGGGGTGGCCGTCCTCGCGCAGGTCGATCCATTCGGGCCGGATCCGGAACGCCTGGGCCAGCTTGCTCTTGGCCGCTTCCAGCTTCTCCAGGTCGCACTCGTCGGGGAGTTCGACGGTCAGCTCCACTGCGTTGACCGCGACGGCCCGCGGCAGGCCAACGAGCTGGATCTGCGAGTCCTCCTTGATCAGGCCCATGCGCTTCAGGGCGCTCTCCAGGGCGTCCTTGCCCAGGGGAGCGTCGGCCGCCTGGTGGACGGGCTCAACGTGGACCAGCGGGGTCAGATCGGGGTTGCGGCGGGCGTGCTCGCGGTTGCCGTAGCCGGCGAGCACGGCCATGGCCGGCAGCAGCACCGCCCCGGCCATCAGCAGGCCCCACACCTGGGCGATGGCGACGACCAGGGCGACGTAGGACGTGGTGGCAGCGGCGCCCAGGACCGGCAGGGCCTCACGGCGCCGCTGAGAGCCGACCTCCTTCTTTTCCTGCTTCAGCGCCCGGACCCAGTCGTTGCCGGAGGCCTCGCCAACCTTCCGGCCGCGGGCGGCCTTGGCTTTGGCGATGTCGTCGGCGTAGGAGTCAGCGGCGGTGAAGTGGCCCCAGACATTCGTCGTGGCGTACCGGACGCCGTACCACCATGCCTTGGCCAGTCGGCCGAGGTAGAGGTGGGAGTGCTTGGAGTGGTGGGCGGCGGCGTGCTCGACGGCGGCCCAGCGTGCTGCGCGGGCCTGCGGGGAGAGCAGCAGCTCAGGCACCCAGTCGCGCAGCACGGTGCGGTCCCGGCGGCCTTTGCCCGGGGTGTCCTCGCTGATCTGCTCCACGATCAGCTCCGGCTCGTCGCCGGAATCGGTGTGCGGGCAGTCGGGGTGCCAGTGCGCCTGTCCGGGCAGGCGGATGCTGCCGGTGGTGGCGTCGGCGTAGCCGGCCGGGGTGCCGCGCACGGTCTCGCGGGCCTCGGCGGCGAGGCGGTCGAGTTCCTCGGGCGGCATGAAGTCGGACAGGTTCAAGGGCGCGTCGTCGTCGGGCCGGGAGGGGTCAGGGACGTGATCCGACATGATGGGTGGGTCCTTCCGTCAAGGGCGGGAGACATAGGAGCCCGGCCGGGTCGCGTCCCGGCCGGGCTCCGCCGCGTTCAGGGATGTGCGCGTGGAGGGTGGGGCTAGTCCTTCTTGGCTGCGGCGGCGGCCTTGGCCGTGGCCTTCTTGCGCTTCCTCTTGGCGGCCGCGGTCTTCGTGGCGGAGGCCATGCCCTTGAGCAGGGCGGGCAGGAACAGCAGGACGAAGAAGAGGGCGCCGGCCCCGATGGCGGTGGCAGCGGCGCTCCAGCCGCGCAGGGCGGGGAAGGTGATCGCCACGTAGACGGTGGCGGGGGCCGCGACCACCAGGGTGCGGGGGATCCTCGTGCCGGTGTCGGGGGCGCTCACTGTCCGGCCTCCTTCACGTACCCCTCGGCGGCGGGCGGCTCGGCCAGGCCGCCGCAGGTCGGGCAGTCGGCCAGCGGGCGGCCCCGCACCGCGTACCTCAGCTGGGTGATCCACGGCTCGGGCAGGGTGATGACCGCCCCGGCAGCCAGGAGGCCGACGACGATCGCGCCGCTCAGGGCGGCGGTGCTGCTGGTGTCGTACGGGAGCGTGTAGCCGTGGTGCCAGGCGTAGGCGCCGGCACCGGTCGCGGCCCACAGCGCGAGCAGGACGTGGGCGGACTGGACGGCGAAGGCGGCGGCGGTACGGGCGCCTCGGGTGACGCGCTGCTTCATGTGCGGTCCTTCCGGGTGTCGGGGGCGCGGGCGGCTCAGGCCGCGTCGCGCTGCCGTTCAGGGCAGGTTGGACCTGTTGGGTCCAATAGGTCTGATCCGGCGAAGAGGGTGTTCTCTTCGGAGAGGAGGGCGGCCTGGTTGCGGGCGGCGCGTTCCTTGTCGGCCTTGTTGCGGCGGCGGACGTAGCAGCCGCGGCACAGGACCATGACCTTCTCGACGGGCAGACCGATCGCGTCCCGGTCGCAGACCTCCGGGTCGATGGGGGCCACCAGGAGCGGGGCACGGTGCTCGCCCCGCTCCTGGCAGCGGTGCCCGGTCTTGTGGTCGCGGGGCTTGTCCCCGTCGCGCAGGCCGCAGTTCCCGGGCTCGGCGAGGTCGCACTCGCAGTGCCCGTTACTGCGTCCCACGGCCGCCTCGTAGACGGTTCCGGCTAACACCGCGGGAACGGTCACCGTCTGATCCCCCTCTCCGCCAGGACCTGGGTCAGGTACGCGCGGGCGGTTCCCGGGCGGCACCCGAGGTGCCGGGCCATCTGCCGGTTCGAGGGGTGGCGGCGGAGGTTCTTGCCCTCCTCGGCGGCCTGCTCGACGAGCGCGCGGGCCTTGTCGAGGCGGTCCTCGCTCACCCGTTCCCGGGCCTGCTCCTGCGCCTCGTTCGGCTGCTTCCCGCCGTCCTCGCCGGATGCGTCCGGAGTGGGGGCCGGAAGCGGCTCCTGCCCTTGCGGGAAGCGGGTTGCAGCGGTTTCGTTTCCTGCCTCCGGGGAGGGCCGCCCGGTGGGCAGCGGATGCACCGGGACGCGGTGGGCGACCCACTGTCCGTCGAGCCCGGGAACCGCGAGCACGACGGGCAGGTACGGGGCCGGGATCACCTCGGGCGCGTCCTCGGACACGGGTTCGGGAACCGTTTCCGGCTCCGGCTCGACGGCGGCGGGAACCACCGCGGCCGGAGCGGGCGCGGTCCGCGAGAACCGGGTGCGTCCGTCCCACGCCTCGGCCTGGGCCCGGCGGAAGGCCGCCCGGCGCGAGGCGCGGATCTCGCGGATCGACGGTTCCCCGACGGCCGCCCCGTTCGCCCGCTCCCACGCCTTGGCGTAGGCCCGCTCCATGGTGATCCCGGTGTTGTCGGCGATCCGGCGGGCGCGGCCCACGAGGATCGGATGCCGGCGCCGCAGCCGCTTCCACCGGGCGATGTCCTCGGCGGTGCGGCCCGAGACGGCGGCGCGCTTGGAGCGCATCACCACCCACCACAGGATCATCGCGGCGAGCGAGGCCCCGGCGTACGCGCACGCCCGGTAGATCCCGGCCGCCGAGTCGTCCTCGATCAGGTGGCCGAACCCGTTGATCGCGGCAGCGATCACCGCCGTGGTCCAGGTCGCCCGCATCAGCCACCGGTACTCGCGGCGCTGCTCGATCGCCTGGCCGGTGAGCCCGGCGAAGGTGAGCGTCATGCCCTCGGTGAGGACGGGAACACCCACGGCGGCCCAGCCCATCCCAAGGTGCGCGGCCGCCCCGGCCTGGCCGGTCCAGCCGACCACCAGGGAGACCAGCACGACGGGCAGGCCCCACAACGGCATGTGGTGGGAGAGCCGCACAACCGCCGAATCCAGCTGGGCGCGGCGGTCCCTGCGGCGCTTGGCCCGCAGCTTCTGCCGCTCGGCCTTCCTCTGCAGCGCGAGAACGACCTTGGCGTTCTTGGCCTCGGTCTTCATCCGCCGCTTGTGCTCGCGGTCGCGGCGCCTCTCCTCGGCGTCCTCGCGGCGGTCGGCGCGGGCCTCGGCGCGGCGGGCCTGCAGGTTGGCCCGTTTCTCCTCGCCCCGGCTGGTCGGGAGCGGGGTCTTGCCGAACGGCGGCTCGTTCGGGGCGTGGCCGTTGACGGGAGTTTCGGTGCTGTAGGTCGTCACCGGCCTACGGCCTCCTTCCGGATCGAGGTGCGGGTCAGGTGGATGAGGGCGGTGGTCCGCAGGGCGGCGCGGAACGCGTGGCGCAGCGGCCGGCCCCGGCGGGCCCGGCTGACCAGGACGGCCGGGCGGAGGGTGCCGAGCTCGGCGAGCACGGTGTAGGAGTCGAAGTCGGCGGCAGTCCAGTCCCGGCCGACGCCCCGGCGGATGATCAGCGCGGCGCTCATGCGACCGCTCCCTCCGTCTCGGGGCCGGCGCCGGTCTCCGGGCCATGGGGGTCAATGCCGAACAGCTCGGCGTGACGCAGCAGCAGGCCGGAGACCTCGCGCAGCGCGGCGCGCGGGTTCTTGGCGGACAGCGCCATGGCGATCTCGGAGACCGCCTCGGTCACCGCCACGCGGTGGAAGGCGAAGGCCAGGGACTCGGCGGTCAGCGCGGCCGCGGCGGTCTCGGTGTCCTTGATCGCCGTGTCGCACTGGGACCGGACGGCCTCCAGCTCGGTGCGGGCCTCACCGAGGTCGGTCACCAGCTGCTGGCGCAGGCCCGCGCCGGCGGCCGCGTCCTTCTTGTACGCCTCAACCGCGGCCTTGTACGCCTCAACCGCGGCCTCGGCGTTCTCAAGGTCCGCCTCCAGGACAGAGGCGAGTTCCGCGCCCTGCTGAAGGGCCCGGAGGTTCTTGGTGCGGATCATCCGGATCATGCGGAAGGCTCCCGGGTCTCGGAGGCGGCGGTCGGGGCGTTGCGGACGTGCTGGTCGACCAGGCGGTGCAGCAGGCGGGCAGTCACGGCGAGCGCACCAAGCCAGAACAGGCACTTGGTGACCTGGGCGACGGCGGTGACCAGCGCGGTCAGCGCATCGAGCAGGACCGTTCCGGAGCCGTACGCCAGCACCGCGAGCAGCGGCACCAGGAGCAGCAGCAGCTGCGACGGCATCCGGCCCGTGAGGTCGAGGCTGGTGCGGAACAGGTCGTGTAAGGCGCGGACGGTGCGCGTCATCGCACTCACCCACCGATCCGGGCGGCGGCGACGACCTTCTCGGACGCCTCCTCCCACTCGGCGGCCGCGCGGAGACGGGTGATCGTCTCCGTGTCGCTGGCCGTCCACTCGTCGGGGTTCGAGCTGACGCGCTCCAGGACGTTGGCCAGGAGCTGGCGGGTGGTGTCCGTCATCAGGCCACCGCCGGGAGGTCGAAGTCGACTAGGCCGGCGGCGAGCTCCAACTCGGCGAGCTCGCGCAGCTGCTCGGCGACGGCCAGGCCTCGGATGTGGATCGCCTCGGGCGAGACGAAGCCGCTGGCCACCATGTCGGCGAGGGCGTCCTCGCGGGCCCGGCGGGCGGCAGCACCCTCGATGCCGACGGGAGGACCGAGGACCAGGTCGACGTCGATGCTGAAGATCTGCGACGCGTCGTCGCGGTGCTTGAGGGCCTCGGCGAAGGTGCCGCCGACCCGGTCAGGGATACTGATCATGCGGGTCCACTCCTTGCATTGATGTGGTGGATTCCGAAGTGGCCCCGGGGGCGTTGCAGCGCCTGATCCGGGGCCGCGCCCATTCGGGCGGGGTGGTCGTGCACGGCCAGACGGCCACGGCCACGGCGCGCATCCCATAGAGGTGATGCGCCGGACCGAATCTGTCTGGACTCACCTCTGGCTGGGCGGCCCATGGCCACAGCAAGCGCAAAGGCTGTTCTCTCTGTCCTCAAAGCACTCTGTGGAGTTCTCAAAGCCGCTGGCGCTCCCTCCCCCGGCCTTCCGCAACCTGCGCGGCGGTCCCGTTGGTCGTTCAGAAGGGGCGTGTTTTTGGCATGGCTATGCCGTCACGCTTCGCAAGGGTGGCCTCGCTCGGCGTTCCCTACTGTGACGACATTCCCAGGATTACGAGGCCCTGTCAATCAATCACAGACTCACAGTCCCGAGATTGACGGGGTACTGGAAGGGGCTATGAACTAATCCCGGGATTGTGGTTGACTAGGCGCGCTGAGAACGGAGGAGGTCACCGGACATGCCGCCTAAGTGGAAAGAACTCGCCGACGAGGTCGCTGCGAAGATCACCAGCGGCGAGTATGCGCCCGGCGATCGCCTGCCCAAGATCCAAGACCTGGTCAGTGCGGGGAAGGGCTCCAAGACCACCGTCCACGCCGCGTACAAGGCGCTGGAGGCCGCCGGCTTGGTCGCCTCTTCCCGTGGCCACGGAACGGTGGTGCGGGGACGAACTACCTTGGCGACCGCTGCAGAACGAGAACAGCGCAGTAAGACGACCGGATCGTCGTGGCGAGCCGGGGAGCGCTCGGACTCCCACATGGCGGGGGTCGTCTCTGCTTCTGAGGAGGTTGCCGAAGCCCTGGACATCAGACCAGGCGACCTCGTGCTCAGACGCTCCCGCACCTACCGCGACGAGCACGACAACAGCGTCATCAGCCACTCCACGTCATGGATTCCGGCGGTCTTTGCGGAGGAACTGCCCGAACTGGCCATGGGCCGACGGCTGAGTGACGGCACTTCCATCGACATGATCACGCGCCATACCGGCCGTCCGGTCGCCCGTCGGTACAGCTCCATGTGGGCCCGGATCACGACCCCGGCCGACGCCGGACCGCTCGAAATCTCCGAGGACACCCGGGCCGCCGTCATCGTCCTGACGGTCCGGATCGTCGACACCAGCGGCATGACGATCGAGTACGGCGTCGACGTCGGCGGCCCCGGGCGACGCTGGACCAAGATGGAGGTCAGCGCATGACCGCTCTGCCCCGGGCCGACATCCTGACTCAGAATCTTCTGCAGGAGCAGCGCCTCGGCACCGTGGCCCCTGGCGACGGAGCAGAGATCACCCGCATCATGCGAACGCTGACGGGGCGGCCCGGTCCGGCCAGGCTCGTCTTGATGGCTGGTCTCCCCGGTTCGGGGAAGACGACGCTCGCCCGCCGACTGGAGCATCGGGGCTTTCTGCGTCTGTGCCCAGACGAGCGGGTCTGGCAGGAGCACGGCCACTACGGGCGGGATTTCCCACGTGGGGAGTACCTGGTCCGGGAACGTCCGGTCCTCGCGCAGATCGCGACTGAGTTGCGCGCTGCCCTGGCCGCTGGCCATGACGTGATCCTGGATCACGGGTTCTGGACGGTCGAAGAGCGCGAGGAGTGGCGCACGCTGGGTGAGCAGGCCAGCGCCGAAGTCATCCTCCTGTACCTACCCGGCGACCATGACTCCCTGTGGGAACGGATCAAGGAACGCAACGCAGTGACCTTCGACGATCCGAACGCCATGTACTTCAGCGAGGACGACCTGCGGCGCCACGCTCGTCGTTTCGTCGCGCCGGGGCCGGACGAGCCGCACCTGGTCTACGACGGGCACCCCGCGACAGTGCTCACCGCGCTGGGCTGTAACGACTCGCCGAATTCGCCTGGCTGACCCCGCGTAACCGCCGGAAGGAGGATGATGGCCCGCGAAACGCGAACAGGCCCCCGCGGGGGCCTGCCGGTCGCGACGTCGGTGTGTGAGAGCCCGACCCGCGATCAAGCACCTGAACAGGAGGTGCCTGCGGTGGTCAGCAGGCTACGCGTACCCACCGACAGTGGGCCAGCGGGACACGGCGACACGCCGCCGTCGACCTGTGCTTCCCGTGTCGCGGGACGGCTTCACAAGTTCTCTCCCGGAGAACGGGACCACGAAGTGTCCGTGGTGAAATCCCGGTACATCACCACGACGCCGTCCGGCACGATCACCGGATGGGATCACGCCTCATACCAGCTCAGCGCCGGTCTCCAGATGAGGGACTTCACGATGGACACCATGCACGCACGCGCGCCGTAACGCCGAGGGCCGCCCCTGCGCCAACAGGAGCGGCCCTCGATCTCAACCGTTGACTCAGTCCCTTGGCTCCGCAGCCTCCAGTCCCTGAGTCGTACGTCGGCGGTATCGCCGGGCGCCGACCCTGTCGGGCCCGGTCACCGCTGACCAGGGTAACCGGCGGACCTGGTTCTACGCAGCATCGCTCGTGGATCCGTCCGGTCACCTGTTGGTCAAGCTCCGACGTGCGGCTCTCTACCCGATTGAGAGATCGCATCCCATGCACCGCCCTCTTCGGACCGTCTCCGCGAAGCCCGCGACGGCAACCGTCCCGGCAGGCGCCGTATTGACCACAACTTGCACCGGGAACCGCGCCCTGGTCAGCCCCGATAGGGATGTCCGGTCTAGCGCATACAACGACCGTGTGATCACGAACGCGGCCAAGTGCATCACCACCCGTACGTCCGCCGCACTGGCGGCGGTGGCTCGATGAGCAACGAAGCTCAGGCGTATGTCGCCACCGTCAAAGTTGGCAACCTCACAGCGAAGTACATCCTGGGCCGTCTGGCGGACCGGGCTGACGAGCGGTTCTCGTGCTTCCCTTCGGTGTCGCTGCTGGCGGCGGAGGCGGAGAAGTCGGAGCGGGTCGTCCAGCGGGCGCTGGCGAAGCTGCGCGAGATGAAGCTGATCTCCGACAAGGAGCGGACCCGGGCGGACGGCTCGACGGCGTCCAGCCGGTATTTCGTACACGGACCGTGGGACAACTACGGCGGCACCGGCGTGCCATTTCCAACCATCACCACGCCGAAGCAGCGACGCGAGGAACGATGGGCGGAGGCGCCCCAAGAAGGCTCGTTCCGTGAGGGCACGGCGGCCGCCGTGGCCTTGGCAAAAAAGGGCAAGACGCCCGCTCCCGCAGCTCAAACTGCCGAGAAGCTGCCTGCAGCCCCGGCTCGCAAGCACGAGAGGGCGGCAGACGACGCGGCGTCGGCGCGTGCGCACGAGGATGTGCTGGCCCGGCCGGCCCCGGCCTCAACGGCGTCGGAGCTAGTGAAGACGGGGAAGCCGTCAGCAAGGAAGGTGAGACAGCAAGGGTCGCGCATGAGCAGGGAGCAGGCCGCGGCTGTGGCCACGGTGGAGGCGGCCTGGCCCGCCGAGCTCGCCGAGCTTCTGCCGAAGTACCGCCCGAACGTCATCCGCGACGCCATCCTGCAGGCGCTGGACGGCGGCCGCACGGCCGACCAGGTTGCCGCGCGGGTGCGGCGCCGCTGGACATCGCACGGCTATGCGGAGGCTCTGCTACCGGGTGGCAAGGGCATCGGCTCGCCGGTCGGCGTCGCCGTGGGCTTGGTCCGGGCGTCGACCGACTGCCCGGACCCGATGTGCGAGGACGGCGTGAGCATCCACATCGGCGACGCCTGCCCGAAGTGCGAGCAGCGGCGCCTGGACCGCAAGGCCGACCGACGCCAAGGACGGGTGCCTGAACAGCGCAAAGATCGGGGACCGGTTCAGGAGTGGTGGGAGTGCGAGATCCCGGAGTGCGCGAGGCCAGGGAAGGGCGCGGCTCCCGAGGATGGGCTTTGCGACGACTGCCGGGAGCAGATGCAGGTGGCGGCCGAGCGTCTGCGGGCGGAGCTTGAGGCCGCCGCAGCTGAGCGGCAGCGGATCGCTGACGCCCAGGTGATGGAGTTGATCCTGGAAGACGCCTATGCCGAGCATGGGGAACGGGAGGAGCGCGCCGCCCATGCCCGCACGCTCGCCGAGGCAGAGCGTAAGCAGAGTGCTGACGCGGAGGAGCGGGCGCGGCTCCGGGAGCAGATCCTGCGGGAGAACCCCGAGCTGGCGCAGTACGCCCAAGCTGAGCGCTGATCATCGCACAGGACCCTGGCGGCCGCCGTGCCGCCGGGGCGTGCGAGGGCCCGGTGCACGATGCTCGGCATTCCATAGGCGGGATTGCCGCCGCCTGATGGACACACGCCGCGTTGTCGGGGGTCGGGTGCTTCTACTCGTCCTCGGGACGGACCGGGAGGTGGTGTACCTGGGCCAAGGGCTGTTCCTGCTGGGCTGCCTCTTCCAGCGCCAGCTCCATCACACGGGGGCCAACCCGGTAGAAAGGCACGCGGCCGACCGAGTAGGAACGCTCCAGCCACCCGTCGTCGACGAGCTTCTTGATGCTTTTGGAGACCGTTCCCGGGTGTTGTTCGAGGTAGCAGGCGACTTCCTGTGCGGTCTGCCGGATCGTGTCGCCGAGCGGCACCGCAGTGACGTAGTACATCAGCACGCGGAAGTCTGCTCCCGGGCGGCCGGCGGTGGCGCCAAGAATCTGCATGGTCAGCGATCCGGTCACCAGCAGCTCAGACCGCTCTTCAGCCGGAGACATCACGAGGCTTTCTTCCCCCTCGGCTTCTTCTGCACCGCCGGAGGCGGCACCACGGGATGGCGTACGTCCTTGGTCGCCGCGATCTGCTCAGCCGCGGTGCCGTCGAACCCGGTGCGCGGGTTCAAGGAAAAGAATCGGACTCGCCCGATCTTCTCCTTCTCCAACAGGATGCCTCCCGCGTGAAGCTTCTCGACTGACCTCTGCACGATGGTCTGGCCGGTGCCCAGCTTCTCGCTGATCTCCTTGTAGGTCATGCGCAGGGGTGCGCCGCCTTCCGGTTGGTTCGCGATGAAGAAGCCGAGGATGTCCCGGTCGTTTTTGTCGTACCCGCTGTCCTTGTCCCAGATTGCGGCCATCAGCCGCTTGCCGACGTTGAGGTGTCGGCCCGGGTAGGGGCGCCAGTCGTAGCGGGGCGGGATCTTCTTCTGTCGCTGCTGCAAGAGCGCGAGGGCGTCCTCGCCCATCAGGGCGAGCTGCACAATCTCGCCGGTCTCCAGGTTCACCGCCTCAGAAGAGGCCTGAGCTGGGCGACGCTGCTGCATGCTCCTCCTCCCACCACACTTGCCTATAGGCAACCCAAACCCTGTTCACCTTACATAGCGCTTGCCTATAGGCAAGCCAAAGAGAGATCGGCGTGTCATCGCTCTGTCCGCAGGTCGACCGGCCCGATCGACCACTGCCGATAGTCAGCACCCCTCCGTCGTCGAGACCACTGGCAACCCACCCTGCAGCGATGACGGAGGCGACAGCCCACAGACCTGAGCCCTTGCACGAGCCTTGTTGAACCAGGGCCCGGCGCCGTGCGCCGGCGGACGCGGCGAAGCCGCTCACGAGCGTTCCCACCGCACTACCTGTAGCTGGCCCCGGCGACGCCACCAGGGGTACGCGCCGACCGGCGCTCCTTGGGTTGCTGGCCCCGATGCCCGCACTCCGCCACCGGCCGCTACTGATGTATCTAGAGCGGATAGACGTACTCGCAGGTCAGACCGTAAGTGCAATCTGCCGTTGCGCGATTCGAATCACGATTTCAGCGATTGCACTTGCCTATAGGCAAGTCAGATGTGGCCGGGCCGGGATCCGCTCTGCTCCTCCGCGTCGGAGTAACGACGGCTCGTGAGCGTTAACTCGATCGTTTCCGCAGGTCAGTCCAGGGGTGACGTGTACGACGCCCCTCACCCGCGGTTCGGGCCGATTCATTAACTCGATCGTTTCCGCAGGTCAGCATGGGGTGACGTGTACGTCACCCCCCCCGGTGACGTGTACGTCACCCCCCCCGGTGACGTGTACGTCACCCCCCCCGGTGACGTGTACGTCACCCCTTTAACCAACAGTTACAACCCCCACCTCAGAACCCTCATAAGCGCCTGCGGCGCGAGCCGCGGGTGACGCCCGCAGGGCTAGGTACGGGTAGTAGCGCGCGCGTGAGCGGCTTCGCCGCGTCCGCCGGCGCACGGCGCCGGAGAAGGCGAATCGTGCCCCGAAAGGACGCGCCGGGCTGGGGGCCAGTGTGCTCCGAGAACCAGTCGTCACTTGACGGCAGTGGAGGCCAAGCCACGCGCTGAGACGCCCGTCGGCCTCCGCACCGCGCGTCTGTTAGCCGCGCCCCAGTAGGGGCGCGGCTCCTGGGCATGTCCGCGCCCGTAACGGGCCACCTGACCCTCACCGCCCGGACCCTGGAGGGTGTTTCCTGCCGAGGCTGTCTTGAACGGCGTTCGTCGGCTCCAGGGGACCGGCGAGAGTTGGCCCCACCCCTCGAACGGTCGGCCAACCGTTCACCTCGCCCCCGGACGGCCTCTTCTCGCTGGCTGCGCTTGTGCACCGGCCACCCGCCGGGCCTCCTCTAGTCGAGCACCTGGTGGGGCCAGCGGAATCCGTTCGGGTGGGGCCGCTGGAGTCCGGTGCAGACAGTCCACGCTTCGCAATCCTCCTCGCGGGCAGGACGCCCGGATGTCCCGAAGCGTTTTCGCAGGTCAGCCCCGAGTGCGGGATTTCCTGCACTCGGGGACGACCTGGTTAAACGAAGCGTTTTCGCAGGTCAGCCCCGAGTGTCGGGTTCCCCGACTGTCGGGCAGGCCCGCACTCTCTTTAGAAGACTGGGGTTTGTTAGAAGACGAGAGAACACCAAGCGCCTTCGGCGCGTGCGCCGTGGTGACGCCCGTAGGGCTAAGTACAGGTAGTAGCGCGCGAGCGCGTATGAGGCGGCTCCGCCGCGTCCGACGGCGCCACGGCGCCGCACCGGTTCCACGCACTCCCCTCGAAGCCACGTGACAAGTCGGTGGGCCTCTGCTTGACACGCCGTCCCAACGAGACTGGGTGTCCTTGGCAGCGCGTCCTCGAAGGCCCCAGCATTGTGATTAACAGGCCCCTGCGCCCCCCAGCCACGGTGTTGGGTACGGCCCACGCCGTACCCAACACCCCACGTCAGGACACCATTCGTGCCCGTCCCGACGTAAACGATCTTGAGCCCCCCGTGCAGCAGGCCGGTGCAGTGACCTCGGCCTGGGACGGCGGAGAGACGGGAACCGGCCGGTCGGGGGGAGGGCAGCGCCGGGCCGGCCGTGGGCGCAGGGGCCTGTTAATAGTGCATAGGGAGAGAGGCTCGGCCCGGGCACCCATCCGGGTGCCCGGGCCTCGCTGCGGGACGACCGTGAGAGCACACGTACAGGCCAGAACCCAGAACGGAGCCCTACGGGCACCCCTCCTCAACCCATCGGCAAGCCGATGGAAAAGCGACGCGCTCCGCGCGGCGACCTACACGAGGGGGTCAGCACGCCCCTGAGCTCTCCTGTGCGGCCCAGGCACATCGATCCGCACCTCCTCGGCCTCGACACCGAGTTCGGCGCTCTGTGCCCCCTTCACGCCCCGCCTCGGGCCTGCTCTCGCCGCCGCCGGGCACCGGAAGCCGTCCTGTACCGTGCCCACTCTGGCCTGAGCCCCATCGCGTACCAGGACTGACCCGGGCGGCCCGCCAGGAGACACCGGCCACCCGCCGGGGCCACACTGGCAAATGCCGCTCGCAGAGGAGGTGAAGGGAATGAGCGTTGCTCTCGACCACACCGGGCCATGGACCGTCGCCGACGTCCTCGCGCTGCCCGAAGACCGCACCACCCGCTACGAACTGCTGGGGGAGTCTCTGGTGATGTCCCCCGCTCCCGGCGTCCGCCACCAGCGGGCGTCCTTCCGGCTGCACGTCGCCCTGGACGCGGCGGCCCGCGCGGCCGGCGCCCCGGTCGAGGTCCTGGAGGCCATCAACGTCATCCTCCCGTCCGGCCTGGTGGTGCCCGACCTGGTGGTCACCGACGCCGGCGCGACCGCCGAAGACACCGTCAGCATCGACGCCGACGCGGTGCAACTCGTGGTCGAGCTCGTGTCGCCCGGCAACAAGACGATGGACCGGAAATTCAAGCCGATGCTGTACGCCGAGGCCGCCATCCCGTACTTCTGGCGCCTTGAGTTCGACCCCGCGCCCCGGCTCATCGTCAGCGAGCTGGAGAACGGCAGATACGTCGAAACGGCCACCGCCCTCGCAGGCGTGACCACCCGGATCGAGAACCCGTTGCCCCTCGACATCGACCCGGCCGGGCTCGCCCGGCAATAGCCACCACACGCACCAAAGCGACCCCCGGGCAGGGAAAGTGCCGGGGGTCGCTTCGCGCATCCAGAGTGTAGGCGCCTGTTTCTGGCGGGTTGAACGAGCCACCGCGGCGGTGAGTTTGGGAGCCACCTTGGGCCGTTCCTGGTGGGGATGGACCACGCCGCTGGTTCATGATCGGCGGTGAGTTTGAGAGCCACCCTGATCGGGTGACTTCTGATGATGGTTTCCGAGGGTGTGAGTGTCTTTCGGGGCTGCTGGTGGTGGGGGCTCTAGCGTGGTGTCTCCGGGCCCTGCCGGTCCGTGTCTCTGACAGGCGCGGTGGAAGGGCCCGGCCCTGTTTCGACGTGGCCAGCCGCTGGAGTCTGTGGGCACGCTGATAGAACTCAGGTATGACTTTTCGGTTCGTTGCCCGTGCAGCCGGTGCCGAGATCGACCCTGACGGTTACTTCGTCGAAGCTGGTGTTGCCGAGGGCGGGAACGGCAGCGGTTTCGTGCTGCTGTTCCAGCGCGGCGAGGACGAGCCGGACGAGCAAGAGGTCGCGCTTGGCTTCGACACGCACTGCCTCGTCACCGCAGGCCAGGGAACCGCATACGGATGTGTGCGGGAAGTGTCCTTGACCGGCAACGTCCTGCGGGTCTCCTTGGACCCCTCATCCCTGGACGCCCTGGGACTGCAGGACGCGGAGATCGAGGCCACGCTCGAAGCGCCGACCGAGGACATGGCCCGATTCCGCGAGATCCTCCCGCAGGTCCTCGAATACGGCCGCCCCGATGCCCGACCGGTCCGAGTCGGAATCTGACCAGCCTGTCCGTCGACAGACCGCCTGTCCCGTCGCAGTGCCTGTTTGCGATCCCGGGTTTTGAGTAGCTTTGTGCCCTAGGGTGGCTGGGTGTCCGAGGACGCCGGGCAGGCTGTGGAGCGTGCGTGCGAGGGGTGTGGGAGTCGGCTGAGGCCGGGTGCTCCGCCTTGGGCGAGGTTCTGCTCTACGGCGTGTCGTGCCAGGCAGTGGCGTCGTGACCTGCGGTTGCGCAAGCGGGTGGCTGCGGAACTGGGTGGCGCCGGTCGGGCCGAGTGCCCCGAGTGCGGGACTACTTGGGTCGCGGGGGTGGACCGCCGTTCGAACGCGATCTACTGCTCGCGGCGATGCGTCACGAGGGCCTGGCGGGCCCGAAACGGAAACTGGTGGAGACCGCCAGCCGGATCCGGTGCTGCTGCCGCAGGCCATCGTCGCCGCACTGCGCGAGCGCGGTATCGGCTTCACCTCGCTGCACGAGAACCTGGACACCACCACCCCCGGCGGCCGGCTCGTCTTCCACGTCTTCGCCGCCCTCGCTGAGTTCATCCGCGAACTCAGCGTCGAGGGCACCCGCGAGGGCCTGGCCGCCCGCCCGCGCCCGCGGCCGGGTCGGCGGACGCCCCACTGTCGCCACCGAGGAAGTCATCAAGGCCGCCCGCGACCTGTTGCCCGACCCCGGCCGTTCCATCACCTCGATTGCCAAGCTGCTGGGCGTCTCCCCGGGCACCCTCTACAACCACATCCCCGACCTGCGCGAACTGCGCTCCGGAGCCGTCCCCCGCCAACTGGAGGCCAGCAAGTGACCACCCCGACCGATCTCGCAGCCAGCCCCTGGAAGGCACCGGAACCCCGGGAGCTGCCCGAATGGCGTGCGCAGCTGAGCGAGTACATCAGCGGCCACGACGGCATGCAGATGCTCACCCAGGCCACCAACGCCGGGCACACCGCGGTGTTTCCCACCGTCCCCGGCATGGACGCCTCACCCGGCGCGGTGGCCTCCGTGCTGCTGGCCCGCTCCGAGGAACGCCGCCTGCGCCAAGCCCACCTGTACTACGCGACCGCCGACATGACCTCGCTCGCGCTGGCCGCCGCCTCCACCCCGCCCACCGAGCCGGTCAAGGAGACACGCCTGCCCTCCCCGTACGGGTTCATGGTGTTCGCCGAGCCGATCGGCGGCTACACCCAGGACATCGCCGACGTCCTGGCCGACAGCCCCATGGCCCGCGACGGGGCACACGCCACCGTCACCACGCCCATCGTCGCGGTCAGCTGGGGCGTGTGGACACCGAACGACGTCGACGTGACCGACGGCCCCACCGTGCGCTGGCTGAACCAGCGCGAACTCGGCCAGCTGGAGCCCATCCCCCAGCACTTCGACGGAGTGTGGCTCACCTTCTACGCCCCGACCGGGAGCGCCTTCGACGCCCTGGCGCCGGACATCGTCATCGGCACCGCGCCGGACGGCACCGCCATGACCGCGGGCGACATCCAGTCCCACCCCCACAGCGCCCCGCTGAACTGGGACAACGAGACCGTCTTGGCGTTCGGGGTGCCCTTCGGCGAACGGGAGCCGGACACCACCAAGGAATGGGCCCAGGTCGTCTACACCGCCTGGCAGCTGATGAGCCAGACCGGCAAGACCCAGCTCACCGAGGTCGAAGAGGTCCCACGCGACCGCGCCGGCCGCAAGCGCGACCGCCGTGACGGCATCACCGGCCCCTCCGACGTCCGGATCGTCAACGTCCACACCGCTCACCGACCCAGCCCGGCCGCCGCCGAGCAGGACGCCACCGCCTCCACCGGGCGCCGGGCCCCGCAGTGGTCCTGCCGCTGGCCCGTACGCCCGTACCGGCGCAACACCTGCCTCAACCCCCGCGCCCACGCCGACAACGCGTGCGAACACGAGGACCGCATCGTGCCCGCCCACATCAAGGGCCCCGCCGACAAGCCGCTCAAGGTCGGCGAGACCGTCCACCTCTGGGACCACCAGCCAGAAGACCACTGACGGCTACTTTGCACCCTGGGTCAGAGATAGGACGCCGGGGCCATTACCCGTTCAGTGGTAGTCAGCCTTGCTCAGAGTCCGGCCCGGATGCGGACATGCGAAGGATGGGCACACCGTGCAGGTCGGAAGCAGCGAGCCGCAGCTCGGCCCGGAGGTCCCGCCGCAGAGAGATGAGCAGTCTGTCCACGGTGGCACCCTGCCCCCGGGCCATCTCGTTGCGGAACGACTCCACGAGCGCGATGTGCTCGGTAGTCCCCAACAACAGAACATCGTCAAGGGCCTGCTCGAATGCCTCGGCGCGCTCCGGAGACAGTGGTCGACCAGCCGAGCTGACGAGCGCACGGTAGGCACCGAGCAGGTAGGTCAGGCGCTGCTCGCGACGCGCCTGCGCCTCAGCCGCTTTCAACGCCGAGAGGTAAGCCAGAAGGCCGGCGACCAGCACGGCAACCACCGGAATGACGATCTTCTCTAGGGCATCCACACCGCAGTCTGGCACCCCAAGGTGCGGCCGGCCAAGGCTGAGTCGCCAGAACGGTGCGGCATACGCCCTCAAGTCGATGCCCCACCGGTGGGGGAATCAAGGAGAGCAGATCTGAGGAACCCGTGAGCACCGGGTGGGGAAATTCAGGCACGTGCGGCATGCTCGCGACGTACGCGCCCGCCTGCAACTTTGGTTCGGTCGAACCAAAGTTGAGCGACCTTGTTTCGACCGAAACAAGGTCGCAAATCGGGCGCCATCGTTCAGCTGCAGACAGCAGCACGGCGGCACCACTCCCCGGGCCTACCTGTCGCTGCTGGCTCCAGGCCGACCACCGAGCCGCCGCGCCCGGCAGCGGCGGCGTCTCGACGCAGGCCCCGGTCCGCCCGAACGGGAGTCCAGGAAACGGTTCGACCGAACCGTTTCCGAAGCCCTACTTGCCTAATCTGCCTGACGTCGGACCGCCCAGTCTGACCTGCGCAAAGTTCCTGTAGCCCTAGATAACTACTCCGGCCGACGGGGCTTCCCCGGCCGGGCGGAAGGCCTACCGGGTGTACGCCGATCGCGTCGAAGCCGCCCAGCAGCACGGGGGATGACCGCAGGGACGGCCCTGTCGGCCCTGTTCTCGTATAGCTACGGCCAGGTGGCGTGTAGCTCTGAGTAACTGCTTTGGGCTCTGACTCGACTCGGCGTGAATGCGGTCTGTTGCGGAGTGAGAGTGATCTTTAGGCTCTGCTCATGTCGAAGCAGAAGCGGGGCAGGAAGCACCGAACGCCGCAGAAGCGGGTCCCAGGCCGCTCCCCGGTGCCGCGTCCGCGCGAGGCGGTCGCGGTGCTGCCGGGCGGCGGGTTGCCGCTGCGGGGGAGCATGGACCATACGGCGCGGATGCTGGAACACGCGAAGCCGGACCAGCTGGTGGAACTGGTGCTGCCGTACCTGTGGGTGGCCCTCGCCGACGGCCGCGTCCCGGCGAACGTGTGCGTGGACGCCTGCATGACGCTGCGCAACGCCTACGGCCAGCTCGGCGTGCGGGCCGAACTGCTGCCGGTCGACCTGACCGTTCAACACAAGGACGGAGGCGGCACCCGCTACGGCTCGCTCACCCCGAGCTGGACCGGGACCTCGTGGAACGGGCACTGCGTGCTCGTCCTGCCCGACTCCGAGCGGTTCGTGGACGCCACCGTGGAACAGTTCGACGAGGTCCGTGAGATCGGAATGGGCCCGATGATCGGCAAGGTGGCCTTGACGATCGACGGTACACAGGACTCGGCGATGGAGCCGGGGGCGCAGGTCGTGCTCCGGCGCGGGGACCTGCTGCTGACGTACACGGTCGCCGGCTCACAGGCGCTTGCTTCCATCGTGGAGCACCCCGAGGCGGTGGCCCACGCCGACGGTCACCGGCGCACCGGGGTGAACGTCGCCTCCTTCACCCTGGTCGCCTTGCGCGGTGAGGGGGTGCGCGGGCGGGCGATGCAGGCCCCCTATCCGAGGCTGCGGGCCTTGCTGCGGGCGGTGGGTGATGCCCCGTACGAGGCTGACGAGGCCGGGGATGTGCGGTTCTGCCTGCCCGATGAGGCCGGCCGGGAGCGGTGGCTGCGCCTGGACGAAATCCCGCTGCCGCCAACCACCCCGGCCGCGTGGCCGCGCCCGTAGAGGCGTCAGCCGAGATACGACCGAAAGGGATGGCAGGACCCCGGCGGTGTGATCGCCGGGGTCCTCGTGTTCTGCGGTCCGTCAGGTCACGAGGCCGGTGCCGCGGGCGGAAGTTCGGCGTCGAGCCAGGTGATGAAGGACAGGACCGAGCCCCCGAAGTGCTCGCGTACGCGGGCCTGGATGGCGCGCAGTTCGTGGCCGGGGACGAAGTCGTGGGTGGTGGTCTCGCCGCAGCCGCACGCACAGTCTCGGGTGCGGAAGGGCAGTTCCTCGGGCAGGTCGCCGTACTTGACGCTGTTGCGTGAGTCGTTGGCGAGCGGGTCGGGCTGGTTGATGTACGTGTCGTACATCGGGTGCCCGGGGCCGAGGAGGTTTGCTTCCAGGGCCTTCTTGCGTCCGCGGTCGGTGTCGTGCTCGGTGACGGCGGTGATCTCGGCGACGGCGCGGACCAGGCCCTGGCCAGCGTCGGTGATGAGGAGGAACCGCTCGCGGCTCACGATCTTCATGTCGAGCCGCCACACGCCACGGCCGGCTTCCAGCGCCTCGGCTTCGGTCATGCGCGGGAAGTAGCCGATCGCGGCTCGGCCGAGCACGTCGCCGACCACTCGTTCGTAGTCACCGAGCCTGATCCGGATCGCCATTTCTACCCCTCCAACTTCCCTCACTGCTGCAACTTCTGACGGAAGTAACTATGGCTGGGCGGCGAGGCAAAGTTAAGTGCGTTCTGCTGATTGGCGGAAAGTCGATGTTCGCCCGGAGTGTTCGGTTGAATGGTGAGCGGGGGGCGGAAACGGTCGTTTACGCCCCCGCACGCCGATCCAATGACCAGAGATGGCGAAACCGGGGTGTATCGGCATCCCGGTCCGATCGGGTCCACCCCGCGGCTTCGCCTCCCCATTCCACCCCTCGGTGGAATCCGTGCCGGTTCACGCCGGGCAAGCGGGGAGGAGAAGGCCAGTTCAGCCCTGGGTGTCAACCGATGTGATACCAATCCGAACTGCGGCGATCAGCGGCGGGGCTTGGCCGTGACGATACGGACCCACTGCCCAAGTGCATCAGCCCCGGCAGCGTCCCGGGTGGAATGCCGGTGCGCGCCGGTGGAACGGGTCAGCTGGGCGGCCCAGCCCTGCCAGCCGCTGCGCCGACCGGCCCTGTACGCGGGCTCGACATGCCCGAGAACGCTGCCGTCAGCGGCCACCACGTCCCAGCTGTGGGTCTCCCGGTCCCGGCTGACCAGCGTGGCCCCCGCCGCCACGGCGTCGGCCTGCTTCACCGACATGCGGCGCGGCAGCACGGCCGCCGGCGAGGAGGCGGAAGGCTCCGCAGAATCGTGACGTGACGAACCCGTGGCAGGCACGGCCTTCGGTGCGGCCTCCGGTTCGGCAGGCACAGCCGGTTCGTCACGTGACAGCCGCGCGTCGGCGAGGACGGCCTCGGCGAGCCTGTCCGCCCGGTACCGGATCATGAAGGCGACATCCTCGGCGCTCGCCCGGGGCACACCCGGAAGGACCTCCGAGCCGTCCCAGCAGGACGCCGCCCGGCTCGCGGCGACGCCGACCGCCTCGGCCAAGTCCAGCCACAGGGGGCGAAGAGAGTCCGGGAGACCCGCCCCCACGCCTTGCCCCAGGGGCGCCGGTTCGTTACGTGACGTTGAGGCCGGGACTGTCGCGGGTGCCCGCACCGGAGCCGGGGCGGGCACCGGCCGTGCGGCCAGATCTCTCAGCCGCTCCATCTCAGCGGCCTGCCGTCGGCGGTGGGCCTTCTGGCGGCAAGCCGCCGAGCACGTCCGCCGCGCAGGGCCGCGCCCCTGGACCACCCCGGCCCCGCACACCTCGCACTTCACCATCGGACACCCCACCCGTTCGTAACGTAACGATCCAGCACGACACTACCGCGCCCACCCCGGGACCGTCACGTAACAGACCGGGGTAGCCACTCCCCGCTTCCCAGATGTCGGGTGCCGGTCCGGGAACTCATCCTTCGGCAACAGAAGCTCGACACTGCCGCTAAGAAGGCCCTGTACTCGTGAAGCTACGGCCGGGAGACATGTCTCCCGGCCGTAGCTTCACGAGTACAGGGCCCAGGTGGGCCGGGTCCGGTCCGCGGCTCCCGCCGGTGCCGGATCACTTCCACCTCGAAGGAGGCGGCCGATCCACTCCCTCACTGACCAGAGCGGATCAGATGGCGATCCTGGGGGTAAACCAGGCGTCGGAGCCGGACGGCGTCCTCTGGATCCCTATGGCCGAGTCCTGAAGCCCCCTGGGGCAGGTGATCACACTGGAGAGGTACCCGCCCCGCGGCTTGAGGCCCTTCGTCAAGTCGTAGACCTTCTGACCTGACGGCCCCGCGCAGTTCAGGAAGAACTCCGAGTGGATCGTCCCGTACGTCTTATTGGTGAAGTTCAGCTGCACCTTGTTCGCACTGACGCGCATGATGCACCGCATCACCTTCTTACCCTCACAGCGCCACACGCCATCGGCCGTGGCACGGGATGCCTGAGCTTCAGCGACCGTCACGGACGTCCCCATGAGCGCTGTCGCAGCAACGCCCGCGACCATCATTCGAGCTGCTATTCGCACGATTCACCCGTTCTCTCTGTCCGTGCGACTAACGAACGCCGGGCACACCCTTGGGTCCGCCCGGCGGTGACTCGCTGCGCGCACGTGTTTTCCCGTTGGAAGCTTCCAACGTTCCCCGTGGAGACGATCTTAATATGCACGCTGGGGCGAGCTGTCGCATCGTCAGGTTCGTGCGCCAGTACGCCGCGACCAGCAGGGCCCGGTCCTCCAGCGGCAGGCTCCACGGCCGGCCCTTGCGGACCGCGTCCGCACCCTCGCGCCGCAGCACTGTCACCAGCTTGCCGAAGTTGCGCGGGCTCAGCCCCGTGAACGGGGCTATCCAAGACAGCTCCGACGCCGTGATCACACCAGCCACACCAAGATCATCTCACCCGTGACCAGCAGTTACGGGACAGCCCTTAGACGTATGGCGTGGTGAAGTCCGGAGCCCAGGGCAGAAGGGTTGGATCTGCTCGAAGTACATCGCTGGCGGCCCTGCGTGATGCTGGGTGTGCCGTAGCTTCACGAGCACAGGGCCGAGGGCGGATCGGTCGTCGCGGCCGAGCAGGCCAACGCCCCCCTCCCGCTTCTACTCCCGTCGTTCGTCCTTGCTCACGGAGCACTACATGTCCGTCTGCCGTAGCAATACGAGCGCACCCCCAAGAAGCGCGCGCAGGAGGAGTGAGCCGGGGCGGCCCCGCCGGTGGCCGTCCGGCCGACGGGTGAGGAGCGCGCCGTGCGCCGCCGTCGTGGCCCGGCGCCGCTCTGGCTGTTCGGCCGCACCCGGCCGTCCGGCACGACTTTCCCCCCGGTCCTCCCTGGGCTCCGGATAAGCTCCCCATATCCGGAATCCAGAAAGCGGCATGACAGGCATTCAGGAGATGGCGTGACGAACACGGATCTGTCGCCCGGTCTGAGCAGCATCACACCCGCGCCCGCCGCGCCGGCCCGGCCGGAGGAGTACGACGAGCAGACCCGGGCCGCGCTCGACCACATCGACCGCCGGGCCGTGCGGGTCGTCGCCGACGGCCGGCCGGAGCGCACCCGCACCGGCTACGCGCAGGACTGGGCGAGCTGGAGCATGTTCTGCGAACAGAGCGGCATGCCCCTGCTCGCGCTCACCCCGGGCACCCTGACCGCGTACGTGGAATGGCTGTGGACCCGGCCCGGATGGAAGGCCGGCACCAGCCTCGCGCCCTCCACCATCGACCGGCGCCTGTCCGGCACCGTCGTCTCCGCCCGCGACGAGCACGGCGTGAAGCTGGAGGACGGAGTGGCCCGTCTGGCCCGGAACCGGCTCAGGCAGCTGGTCAAGGAGATGGAGAAGACCGGCGAGAAGCGCGGCCGCGGGCAGGCCGCCCCGCTCCTCGTGGACCACCTGATCGCGATCAGCGCCGCCTGCCCGGACACCCTCATGGGCATCCGCGACCGCGCCCTGGTCCTCATGCACTTCGCCGTCGCCGGCCGCGAGCACGAACTGGCCGCCACCCGGGTGCGCGACTACGCCGTCACCCCCGACGGCATCCAAGCCGACCTCCGCGTCTCCAAGGTCCGCCCCCGCATGGTCCCGGTCCCGTACGGCACCCGCCCCTCCATCTGCCCCGTCCGCGCCTGGACCGCCTGGAAGGAAGCCGCCGACCTCGACCGCGACCCGGACGGCCCCGCCTGGCGCCGCCTGCACTCCCGCTGGCACACCCTCATGAACGGCGGACTGCAGCCCGAATCCGTCGGCGACGTCATCACCCGGGCCGGCGCCCGCGCCGGCATCGAGATCCGCTTCACCGGCCACAGCCCCCGCCGCGGCCTGGCCACCTCCTCCCGCCTCAAAGGCCACGACCAGATCGTCATCGCCAAGCAAGGCGGCTGGGCCCCCCACTCCAAGGTCCTGGCCGGCTACCTCGAAGTCGTGGACCAGTGGGAGGACAACGCCCTGCTGGGGGTGCTGTAGGCCATGCTTCAGCCTCCACCGTCCGCCGTGGACGGTGGGTTGAATTTCGGGACGGGAAGGATAGGTCCAAGAACAGGGAAGGCGTCGAGGAACCCTTGGTGCAGCCTGCGAGTAGCCTGGATGAGGTCAATCGCCACCTGTCGGACCTGAGGAGTCTTTAGATCGTTCCCATAATGAGCAACAGTGTCGTTGTAGTGCTTCAGAGCATCGCCATATTTGACCGTCAGGCCTGGAAGTGCACCCAGGCTGCTCACCGTCTTGGCCCGAGAAATCACAGTAATGGCCCTGCTCGCATCCGAAGCTGACCACGTGTCCGAGCAGGGAACGACCCGGCAAATCTTGTTTCCAGCGTCAACGAGTTGCCAGATCGCTTTAGTTCCGACTGCCACCGCGTTCGCCGGTGTTTCGGTCGGGGGATCCTCTCGAGATCCTTGAATCTTGTAGAACTTGCCACAGTAGCCACCGCCCGGAGTCTCGACCCAAGGCCGTCCCGCCTTCTCGCATTCGCGCTGCGAGTCCTTCTTCCCGGTGCCCTTCTGCTGACGGGGATCTTTCTCCTTGGCGCCTGGCTCGTCGGTGCCCTCGTGCTTGGGTTCCGTCTCGTCGGTACCCTCGTGCTTGGGTTCCGTCTCGTCGGTACCCTCGTGCTTGGGTTCCGTCTCGTCGGTACCCTCGCCATCTGCAGGATCTGGCTCCGGATTCTGGGCTGTTGCTCTGGCCGATACCTCGACGGGTGACTGAGAGGTTGCCATGGCCGTGGTGGCTCCTGCAGAGAAGAGGAGCCCAGTGCTGATGCAGCATGCGCAGATAGGGCGGAGAAGTCTCCGTCGGGCAGAGGTAGTCATAAGGAAACAGCACCTAACGGGTGCGCCTGTAAAGGTGTTCTTTGCCCCTCAGGGGCCTCACTCTGCTGAAGCGGTGATGACTTGTGGGCGACCGCTTTGGACATGAGTCCACGGCACCACGCTCCCCCGACCCATACTTCTCTCGTCACTTGCATCTGGCAAATCGGCCTTTCGAACCCAGACACGCGCAGGTACCCCGGGCTCCGTCGGCCGTGTTGGACGGGCAGGGCCCCTTCTGTAATCGACTAGAGCCCTATGTCCAGCAACCGATCGGTTGATGGACAGGCACGTCAGGCGCCGTTATGCGCCGTCCAGAGCAGGAAGCTGGATCCTTCTGGCGCGCGAGACCCAGTGGATGCGCTGGCGCGGCGGCAGCAGGCTGTAGTCCAGGGTGCGCAGCCCCGAGCCTTCGGTTATGTGCCACGGCGCGATCATCCACAGCCCCTCACGGCCGGGGACCGGTTGGACCGGGCAGCCGGTCAGGACCAGGTCCCAGCGATCCGTGCTCCCGTTGTCGCGGTCGTCCTCCGCCGTCACCGTGCCGAGTACCTTGTGCGGCAGCTCCTGCCTGGCCTGCTTCGCCGTGAAGTTCTGCGAGAGTTCCTTGATGGTGAAGTCGCGCTGCAGGTAGATATCCCGGCTTTTCTCGCCGGGCTCCAGGACGATGACGCTGGCGGCACTGGGCCGCCTATCCTCATCGGCCACGACCAGGTCGCCGTCGAACCGGGCTTGCACTCGCCGATTGCTGAGGTTCTCCAGTACCAGGATTTGCTGAAGCACGAGACGGTTGGCGCCCTCCTGCTCCGCGGGGAAGTGCCAGGTGTGCCCCTGCGGCCAGGGGTTGCACGGCATCCCCATGTTGGTCCACGCCAGCGGCTCCCACTGCGGGGGGCTGAGCTTGAGGGTGACTCCCGGGGCCTGGGAGTCAAGGCGGCTGCGGATCGCGTCGGCGGTCATGAGCTGGCTGACCTTCAGTGCTGCACGTGTGAGGTATCCCTGCCACACGACGCCGCCGAAGGCCAACGTGGTGCCGATCGAGCCGACGGCGCCCCAGAAGGTTTCTGACATGGCGAAGATTCTGGCCCCCACGAGACCCGCCCGTACGATGATCGCCGTCACCAGTCGTAGCACCCGTTGGTACCGGCCCCGAGGCCCCTGCCCAGGGCATCCGCGCCGGCCGCGGCATCCAGACCACGGGGCCACAGCCCGCGCCGGGGACTGGCCACCGAGCCGCGCAGGTGGCAACCCCGACGCCGGTGGTGTCCGAGCTGGGATTCCGAAGCCGCACTGGTGAGCTCGCACCTACCCGTTCCTGCGCCATACAGCCGGCCCGCCGCCGCGCCACTCGATCAAGCCCGGTTCCTGTTCGTCGAGGACGACGTCGTCCGGGTCGAGGCCGGCCCGGCGCAGGAACTCCAAGATGTCCCCGGGGCCGAACGCTCGCCCGAGGATCTCCTCGCCGACCCGCACGCGGCGGCCGCCCTCATCATCTGGCGGATACACGATCACTTGCAGGTCAGACGTCACATCTCCAGCCTGCGACGACCCGGCATACCAGGCACGCCGGGAACCGTCGGCCAAGGCTTCTACCAGCCTGTTGTTACCCCCGCCGAGCAGGTGCTGAGCTGTCCGTTCAGCGCGGCCGTGACGCCACGGGTGGGGCGCCCAGGGTCCGTGATCCTCCGCGGCCTGGGGCGTGCGCGGCTGCAGGTGTTTTGAGCTGAAGGAGCAGCTGGCTGCGGAAGGAGGGGGGCGCGTGCCCGGTCGGCGGCCGCCACCGTTCGCTGTGGCCCGGACCGTGCCCCCGCCGTCACGGATGCACGAGCGTGAGGCGACCGCACCGCCGGGCCGTGGCTGAGCGGGAGCAGCTGTTGCCGCGCGTCACGCGAGGACCAGTGTGGTCGCTCCGCGTCGGCCCGGGTCTCGTCGTGGCGGAGCAGCGTGTCGTCTGTGGTCGGTGCACGCCGTGCTCCCTCCCGGTCCCAGCGGGTATCTACCGCTCACGTAGGCCGTACGGGTTGATCTCCTCGTACCGATCGTCGGACTCGTCCCGGCCGAAGCTCTCTTCCCAGCGTTCCGGCCAGTTCGCCGGGCCCCCAACCCGGAACCGCTCGTCAGCCCAGCGGGGTTCGCCCACGCAGAAGGCATGCACCTGGGGTTGGTCGTCGCCGCTTCGGCGGACGAACTGCTCGTCGTAGATCAGGAAGTGGCCCATGTCGTCGCGGTCTTCACGGACCTCCTCCGGCAGAGTGACCACACGGGTCACCTTGTCGTCGTCGACATCGACCTCGACCATCACCGGCACCACGTACCGGACCCACCGCTTCGCCACCAGCTCCGCCCTCCTGCCAGGTCTTTCCGGCGGCAAGCTATCGGCGTCAGCCTCACCCAAGGAAGCAGAACCCAAAGCACCACTCTCGGCTACTTGTTACTTCGCGGCCGCTTCGGGAGAACTGCACAGAGGCGCGCTCCCGGCCGGGCGGCCGCCGCTGGCGTCCACACAGCCAGCCGCGGCGGGCCGAAGCTCCGGTCCTTGTCCGTGCCACCCCCTAAGCTGGTGGTGCACCACCCGGCCAGCCGCGTACCGCCGGTCGCCGCTCAGCCTGCGCCCACGCCGCGGGCAGCCCCGAGACGGGGGCGGCCAAGGTCTCCTGGGGCCCGCGCAGCAACACCTCGTCACACGTTCCGCCGCCCCTAGCGCGGCACCGTGAATGTTCTCCACCAGGCCCCTGACGTACGGCCGGAGGAGCGTGGGAGATCCGGCCTGGGAGACGTCATGCCGAAGAAGCAGTCCACCGCCGCGAAGAGGGCCCGAGCCGCCGTCAGGTCATCCGGCGCGAAGTACACGACCGCCCTGCGCGAGGGAGCCGGCGGCCCTCATCTTCCGTCCCACCTCCAGCTGGTCGACGAGGACGCGCTGCCCGAGGGCGAGCGCCTGGTCGTCGAGTCCCTGCGGGCCCTTGCGGCCGAGGGCGGCCCGCTGCCGGTACGCATCGTCGAGCCCGATCCGGAAGCCGTGCAGGCGCTGGCCAGCGCCACGGCCAAGGGCGTCCAGCCGTTGTGGACGAGGTGGGCGTCGGTCCAGGCCGCCGTCGACGGCTACGCGGTGCGCGAGGTCCCGTACGGGCCGAACCGGTCGGGGTACACCAAGGACCGCCGCGGTCCCCGTATTCCCGTCCCGGTGCGCATGGGCGACGGCACGGTGCGGGTGTTCGCGATGCCCGAGTGGGCACGCCTGCACCAGGGCCGCTGGATCTGGAACCACACCGGCTGGCCCGTGGATGCGCCGGGCGCCGTCGTCGACCCGCCGCAGAAATTCGCGCCGGCGCCGGACCTGGTGTGTGAGGTGGCGGCCTGGCACGACCTCAGCCGCGACGGGCAGGTGCTGGGCGAGGACTACGGCGGCAGCGCCTCCGGCTGGGAGACCATCGGCTGGTGCACGAGCCGACGCGACGCCGCCGAGGTCGCCCGCGCCTACACCGCGCACCACGGCTCCTACACCCGCGCCGACGTCCTCGCCCACGGGCCCGACCTCGGTGTCGTCTCGGAGGTCACCGACACCTTCCTGCAGGAGCCCAACGCCCCCAAGCGGCCTGCCCCCAGCCGTGCGGCCGGCCCGCGCCCGGCCTCGCCGGCCCGCGACCAGATTCCCGAGCCCGCCTGGCACCAGGGCGAAAGCCACCCGCCGAACGTCTCTCTGCACGTGTGGACCGGCGAGGGCTGGCGCACGCTCATCTGGTGCGGCCACCAAAGCGGCCTGATCGCCGACCTCCTGGGCGTCGGTGACGGCGGCCCCTACACCTGGGCCGAGTCCTGGGGACCGCGTCACCCCGACCGGGACCTGCACGACTGGACGCAGGAAGGCCGCAGCCAGTGGGGCCTGTACCCGGAACCGGAGTACGCCGAGCGGAGCGTCATCAACAACGCCGCCCGCAGCCAGCGGCAGGAAGCCCTCGTCTCCGCGCTCGCCGACCGCGGCGGCCTGACCCGCGAGCAGGCCCTGGCCCGCCTCGCCGACGGCGGCGAGGCCTACCGCGAAGTCCTCGACATCGGCCAGGCCGTCATCTCCCGCGCCCTGCACACCGCCCGCCGCGCCCTGCCCGAAGGCGAAGCCCGTACCGCCGTCCGCCACGCCCTGGACGACCTCATGGACCGCCACCTGCTGCCCGCCGACGCCGCCCGGATCGCGGGCGCGCAGCTCGACACCGAGATCGAGGCTCAGCGTTCGCCGGAGGTGACCGCCTGGTGCCGCAAGGCCGTCGAGGAGTACGTACGCCCCGCACCCGACCCGGCCGCCGCCGGCATCCAGGGCAACTGGCTCGTACAGCCGTCATGACGTCGTGAGGCCATGACGCCACCCCCGCCCTACGCCCACGTCGCTGGCTTCGGCAGATGCACGGCAGCTCCGGCGCCAGCGTCTGGGAGAGCACCAAGGTGAAGGGCCTGACTGCGATGCCAGCTGGGGCGCCTCGGTCAGGTAGGGATTCGGCGCGCGAGCCGGTCCCGTAGCTCCTCCGCTGCGTCCCGCACCCCTACCGGCTGTTGATGGGTACATAGGTGACCCAACAGAGTGATCACTGCTCGCGCTTCACCGACGGACAGCAGCCGCAGCCGGTCGTCGGACTCGTCGAGCAGCTCGTCGACGGCAGTGGCGGAATCACCCATGCCCTGGGAACGACGCCGTGACCAACCGGGTAACCGCCGCCGACGCGCTGAAGAAGCGGTGGCCGCAATGGCCATTCCCTGCCGGAGTGATGCGGGAGGTGAGTCCCCGCTCATTGCCTACGGCCTCGTGTGAGTTGGTGGCGGGCGCACTCAAGGTCCTCAGTGGTACTACGGTTGAACCGCTCGGCGGACTGGAGGGCCATGGCGAGAGCCCGTTTGTCGTCTGGGCTGGCACCGTGCCGGGTGATGCGGAAGGCATTGATCATGTTGGCTGCCGTCATCGCCGCGTTTTCCGCTGCTGGGATGCACGGGTCCTCGACGTCTTCGTAGAGGGTTACGTCGAATGCGGTTCTCACCAGCCGTAGGGCGAGCAGCCGTAGCCGTGTCTCCTCGGACCGGGTGAGAGTGTTGTAGCCGCGGATCAGTTCGGTAAGGCCCTCGGGCGGTTCTGCACCGGGGTCGGCGCGCACGGCCGCATCGAGTTCGGCTTTGGCTAGGAGGATGCCGAGCAGCAGCGGCGCGTCTTCCGGTCGGGGCCCGTGCGGGCGGTGGGTGCGGTCGAGCGTGGGGGCAGCACCCAGCTCGGCCAGCGCACGGTGCAGGGCAGCAGCGCTAGCCGGCCGGGAGCCCGACGATCGCGTCATGATGCCGGCGCCCGCCTACTCGAAGTTCTCCGCGCCACTGTCAGGTGGAGCGGGCCGCCGTTGTGTGTCGGCGCCGCTTGCCCTTCGTGGCCCTGACGGGCTTGGGCATCGAGTGGCTAAGGTTCTCCATTCGTTCGGACAGGCGCAGCATGTGGCCGATCTCCTCTTGGTACATCTTGAGGACTTCGTAGAGGGCGACGTCCTCACCCAGGGGGTCGATCCAGCCGGACAGCAGTCGGCGCAGTTCGGTGTTGATGCGACGCAGTCGCCAGCCGACGGACTCGGCGATCTTCAGGGGGTCGGTGGTGATCAGGTAGCCGTCGCGGAAGGACAAGAACGCTTTGCCCTTCTCCATGGTGATGCGGTCGCGGATGTAGCCCTTGAGGCGTGTGAACTGGCTTTCTGTCGCGTGGATGCGGGTGGTGACCGTGTCTTTGTGGATGAGGACGTCTTCGCCCGCGTCTTCGAAGATGTTCCAGGCCAGTTCCGCGAGGTGCTGGGTGGCAACGGGCGGCGTACGCCGTGCCCGGGTGTCCTCCTTCGGCTTGCGTTCAGCGGTGCTCGTACGGGTTGGCATCTCTATTCATCGCCTTCGTCGAGGATGCGTGCCAGCTCCTCGTCCATGGTCTTCTCGCCGGTCGTCACGACGGTGTCGCACCAGTCCAAGGCGGCACGGATGCGACGGTGGTTGTCCAAGATCGCTCGAACCTCGCGGTCGGTGAACTCCGCGACGTGCAGACCGGGAATCAGGCGCTGCATCTCCACCAGGAAGCTCGTGCCTACCCCGATCAGCTCAAGTACCTCGCTCGATGCCCGGGTGTAGTCCACGGCCGGCTCGCGGCGCCGCACCCGCTGTGTGGCCTCGGCTGTCTCTTCCTCCGCTTCCTCTTCGTGGGCAGCGGCGAAGCGGGCCTCAGCAGCCTGTAGACGCTGCTCATGGTGGGCCCGGTAGAGGATGCGCTGGTTGGAGGTGTTGCTCATCACCCGGTGCGCGACGTCCGGCCGACGGATGAGCTCGCTGACAGCCTCGGCGGCGTTCTCGTCCTGGTCCAGCAGCACCCGGACCCGGTCGAGCTTCTCGGCCTTGGTCAGCGGCCGGTGCGGGAGCCGTCCCGCGTGGCGCAGAGCGCTGTCTTCCGTCCAGTGGCCGCCGTGCGGGGGGTTGTGGATCACCTCGAAGCGGTCGTCCAGGGCGTCCAGGGCCTTATGGATCGACCAGGACACTCCGTCGGCTCGCTTGTCGGGCGGCCAGGCGATGGACACGTGCCGGTAGTTGATCAGGGTGTGGACGTTGATTCCGATCTCGTCGGCATACCGATCGAGCACTGGGAAGACACCACGCTGCTGGTGGTTGTCGGTGCCTGGGCGCTGGACCGGGACCATCTTCAGGGTCAGGTCGCCGAGCCGGAACTGAGCCCGGGACTCTTCCTCGACCAGGTTCCGGCCCTCCTTGACGTAGCGGGCCCACTGGCGGTCGGTGAACCGTTGCGGGAAAGGGCTGGTGATCTTGCTGGCCATGGGACCTCCCACCAGACGCGAAACTCCAGGTGGTGGGGCCGGAGAGATGAGGGCGTTCACCTTCCGGCCTGCGGATCTACACTTACCGATAGTTGCAGTGTGAACCGACTCATTTTCAGTGTGCACCGGTCTCGCAGTCCCCTCAACACGCACGATTCGGCCCGGTCGGGTGACTGCCAGGACCCGGTCGTTCGACGATGTCGAGGTCGGGTGGCGTGACGCCTCCCGGGCGGGACCGGCGGGGGTCCGCGTCACCGTGGACGGCCCGCGGTTCCACCGAGCGTCTCCGCAAGCGCGTCGGGCGAGCTCAGGCCCAGTCGCCGCCGGCACGAGGTGATGCTGCTCATCGGCCAGGACCTGACGGCGTCGCGGTCGCCCGCCATGCCCATCAGTTCTCGCGCGGTCCGCTGCGCATCGTTCATCCAGGGGGCGACGGACTCCTCGTCGAGGACGGCCGCGAACCGCTCCCTCGCCAGTGGGACGTCACCGACGAGCGCCGCGGCGACGCCGGCGTTCCACGGCTCCCAGAGCCACCTGCGCCTGACCGGCTGAGCAGCCACCTCGCCGCCGAGCCGACGTCGGGGAACTGGCGCCGGAGCTTCTCCACCTGCGTTCCCGCACGAGTGGCGAGCTCCTCCGCCACCGGCGAGAACTGCTCGTCACTGCGGTAGTCCCCGGTTCCGCTCAGCCGTTCACTGACGTTGTACGCGAAATGGTCAAGGTCCTGCCACAGCCACATCGCCCCAACGTGCAGGCCGCTGCCCTGGCTCCACCCGGGCGAAGGGAAATCGACAAGCCCCAGCCACCACCCGTGGTCGTCCAGCCAGAGGCGGGACCGGCCACGCCGACGAAGGCCGAGGGGCCGGAGCCGGCTCCCGGCGGCCGCAGCCACCAGCCGCGACGCGGGAGAGGTAGATGCCATGACGGCATTCCCCTCCGGGCGGCATCGCGATCCGGCGGGCGGCCTGAGAACTCCGGCTGAAGGCCATCACCCTCCCGGAGTCCCGGTAGTTATGGAGGACATGGAACCCAACACGGTCTTCGAAGCGATCACTGGTGTCCCGGCTCCCCGGGACGAGGCTGTCGTCGCCGAGCCGATGACCATGGAGAACGCGGGGGCCGCGTGCGACTTCTGCCCGAACGGGCCAATGGTCAGGATCAAGTCGCCACCAGTGGTGTGGGCCTTCCCGGCCGGGCAGGCCGAGCAGTCCGCCGAGCTTGTCCCAGGCTCGGGCATCAGGATCGGCATGCCCATCGCCGCGATGCTCTGGAAGGCGTGCGAACGCTGCCGCCGGCACATCAAGGCCGACAAGTGGGCCGACCTTGCCCGCGAGTGCGGCTACTTGGAGGGCAGCAGCGGCTCCCTGGTCTGGGAGGGCTTCCGTGTCGCGCGGCTTCCCGGCCCCGGCTACGCCTGGCCGCTGGTTCCGCACAAGCTGCCCACCGTGCACAAGAAGGTGCGCGACGCCTGGGAGAAGGGGAAGCTCGCATTCGCCGACCACGTCCGCGAGCGCCTGGAACGAGCTGCTCTGCTTCTGGAGATCGACGGCCACCTGTACGTGCGCTGCGGCCAGGACGGCGACGACACATGGCTGGTCGAGACCGTCGGTGAGGAAGTCGTGGCGCCGTTCAGCTTCCATCTGGAGGGCCGGAGTGTCCGCCTGACCCTGCTCCCGGCCCAGCCGTAGCAGTCTGCCCGGACCAGACCTGCCCTCGGTCGTCATCCGAGGCTGCCCGAACTCCCTCAGCTCTTCCTCGGCGCCTGACCGGTTGGGCCGGGGCGGGAGCGGTCAGGCGGCCGCGAAGGCGACGTAGGTGCCGAGGGTGAGGCCGGAGAAGGTGATGAGCTGGCGGGGCTTGAGGCAGGTGAAGGCCGCGTGCATCGTGATGCCGGCGACGGCCGCGTACGGCATCGTCTGCGGGATGAGGAGCGCGGGCGGCAGCGCAATCTCTGCCGTGATGACGGTCGCCGCGCCCGCGCGCCAGAGGCGGACGTCCCGGTCGGCGAGGTTGCCCATGTGGCGGCGGACGAGGCCGGGGATGGCGTACTGGAAGCGCCGGTGGGGGAGCTGGTCCTTGACCTGGATGTAGGTGTGGATCCACTGAGCGAGGTAGAGGCCGCTGCGGAACTGGGGGGAGCAGAGCTTGTGCCAGGCGCTGTTCCAGTAGATGTCGGTGGTGATCAGCACGAGGAGGCACAGAGCCCAGGTGTTGGCCGTATTCGGGCCGTGCTCGATGGTCAGGCCGTGGCCGAGGTCTCCGGCGGCCAGAAGGCAGGCGCCGGTCAGGAGGGTGTAGCGGACGGCGTTGGGGCTCTTGAGGAACAGCAGCTCCATGGCGGCGCCGGCCAGGACCATCAGCAGTGCCGGGCGGGGTGCGAGCCCGGCGGCCAGGGCGAGGGCGGCGATCGTGCGGATGATCAGTACGGGCCGGTACACGCTCGAGAGGAGCCGGGCCCGTCGGGGGCCGAAGCGTTGTTCGGCGAGGTGGAGGCTGAGGGAGCCGGGGGCGAAGCGGTCCCATCCGCCCTGGCCGAGGGAGAGGGCGAACCGGGCGGTGAGGACGGTGCCGAAGAGGATGCGGAACCACTGGAGCCGGCCAGGGTCGGTGGGGTGCTGGAAGCCCGAGGCGAGCGCGTCAAAGAACCACACGGCTGTCCCTCACTGCCACTTGCTGCTCGCCACGGGCGGACAGGACGCGGCCGTCGCCGTCGATCCGTTCGTACCGGCCGCTGCGGGTGAGGTGGTCGAGGATCGCCTGGAGCTGTGGTGGTCCGAGGATGAACGAGCCGGGCGAGAGGTGGTCGTAGACGTTCACCGGCTCGGCGCGGCCGTCCTTGGTGGTGCCGGTGAGGTGGACGATCGTGAAGGTGGCCCGGCAGAACATCTTCCAGCGCAGCCAGCGGCCGGGCAGGGGCGTGAAGCCGGTGATCATCCATGTCACGAGTGCGCAGGTGACGGTGATCTGGACAGCGGTCAGCACGGATCCGTGCATGGGTGAGACCTCCGTGTCGGGAGGGTGAAGGCGGTGAGTCCTGTGTCCGGGGCTCTGCGGGGGTCAGCGCTCGGGCTTGGGGGGCCGCTGCATCAGCGCGGCCGCGGCCTGGTCGAGAGTGAACTTCTCGTGGAGCAGGGCGGAGACGACTTCCGTGATCGGCATCTCGACGTCGTGGGCGTGGGCCAGGGCGAGGATCGCCTCCGCGCTCTTGACGCCCTCGGTGGTCTGCCGGGTGGCGGCCGTCGCCTCGTCGACGCTCAGGCCGTGGCCGAGGTGGGTGCCGAAGGTGCGGTTGCGGGAGAGCGGGGAGGAGCAGGTCGCCACCAGGTCGCCCAGGCCTGCGAGCCCGGCGAGGGTGGCCGGGTGGGCGCCCATGGCGGTGGCAAGGCGGGTGGTCTCCGCCAGGCCGCGGGTGATGAGCATGGCCTGCGCGTTGTGGCCCGTGCCCATGCCGGAGGCGATGCCGACGGCGAGGGCGATGACGTTCTTCACGGCGCCGCCCAGCTCGCAGCCGGTCACGTCGGCGGACGTGTAGGGCCGGAAGTACGGGGTGTGGCACGCGTGCTGGACGCGGTGGGCGGCGGCCTCGTCGGGGCAGGCGACGGTGGCGGCGGCGGGCTGTCCGTCCATGATCTCGCGGGCCAGGTTCGGGCCGGAGAGCACAGCGACGCGGTCGGCGCCGATGCCGGTCACCTCGGTGATGACCTGGCTCGCCCGCAGCCCGGAGCCGATCTCGATGCCTTTCATCAGCGACACGATCACGGTGTCCGGGCCGATGTGCGGGGCCCAGGCGGCGAGGCTCGCCCGCAGGGACTGTGCGGGGATGGACAGCACGAGGAAGTCCGCGCCGTCCAGCGCGGCGGCCGGATCCGTAGTGGCCGTCAGGGTGTGGGGAAGCTCGACGTCCGGGAAGTACCCCGGGTTGCGGTGGGTGGCGTTGATCGCGTCGGCGATCTCACTGCGCCGGGCGTGCATGATCACGCTCGTGCCGGCGTCCGCCATGATCTTGCCCACGGCGGTGCCCCAGGACCCGGCGGAGAACACCGCCGCACGGACGTGGTGCTGGTTCACTGCGGGGTCCTCTCGCCGGAGGCGGGCCTGTCGCCGGTCTGGCGGCCGGGCCGGGCCATCGTATCGACCGCCCCCACTCCCGCCGGGACGACCGGGGTGGTGGCAGGCGGGCGCCGCAGCGTCAGCAGGACAGCCCGCCGGCCGCGCAGGGTGGGGAGCACCTGATGTGCCTCGCGGAGCATGTTCTCGGCAGGGACCTGGCCCAGCTCGCGCCGCAGCTGATCGGCGTGGGCGATCCACAGCCGGTAGAGCCGCTCCCACATCGCGGGTTCTCCGGGCCGCTCGTCCACGTGCTCCTGCGTCAGCCCGGCGGTGGCGACCGCCTCGTGCCACGCCGGGTCCGCACCGCGCCTAAGGGCGCGGGTCACGATCAGACGGCTGCCGGGGGCCAGGACGCGGCCGAGCTCACGCAGCGCTGCCCCGCGGTCGGCGGCACGGCTGAGAGTGTCCACGCACACGATGCCGTGGGCGTGGCCGTCGGGCAGGCCGGTGTTCTCCAGCTCGGCGATGCGGAAGACGGCGCGGTCGGCGGCGGAGCCGAGGAAGTGAGCGCGGCGGGCAGTGGCCTGTGCGACGGCTACCGGGGAGAGGTCGAAGGCGTCCAGGCGGACGGCGAGGGCGCGGGTCAGCCACAGGCCGATGCCGCCGGCGCCGCATCCGGCGTCCACGAGGACCTGGCCCGGGCGCATCCGCAGCCGCGCGGCCAATAGGCCGAGTAAGGGCCAGTCGCAGGAGCTGGAGGCGGCTACCTCGGCCGGGTAGTCCTCGCCCATCGCCTCGGCATACAGGCGGGCGACCAGATCGGTGCGGGTGCGGGCGGTGTGGAAGGCGTCGTACTCGGCCAACCTCACGGTCGGGGTGGTGGTGTTCATCGGGGCATCGACCTTCTGATCCGTGAGCGGGTTCCGGGGCAGACGACCTGTACGGCGTGGACAGGGTCGTCCGGGGCGGACAGGTCCAGGGCCGCCGGTTCGTACCCGGTGACGTGCGCGACCTGCCGGGCCACGGTCCGGGCCTGGTCGGCGAAGCCTCCGCCGGCCGGGGTGAAGCGGGCCGTCGCGTCCGGCCACGGCGCGAGCCCGGCGGTCCGCGGCGGGTGGAAGGGCGGGGTGTCGAAGCTGCCCGGGTCGCTGGGAAGGTCGTCCCGGGTCCCGGCGATGGCGGCGAGCCGGGACTGGGCGGCCTCGGTCATCGCCCGCGTCAGCGCGATCCCCGGGACGCTGTGGCAGCCGCCGCCGGCGAAGACGACCGGGTAGTCCTCCGACCACAGGTAGGCCACACACACCGGCAGCCCGTATGGGCCGTCCACCAGCGCGATCTCCAGCGCCATGCCCGCGGCCGTCAGCCGGGCGATCACGTCCATGCCGTGCGGGTCGTCGACCGTCCGGGGGTCGATCAGGGTGCGCCGCTGTCCGCCCGCCTGCCCGTCCCGGTACAGCACATCGCGCTCCACCACCTCGAACAGGCCGTGCAGCAGCGCCTCGTCGCGGCTGTTGCCGCACGCCAGACCGGTGCTGGTTGCACGCAGCAGGTCCGGGCTCCACTCTGGCCGCTGCACCCGGCGGCGGACCAGGTCGACCGGCAGCAGCCGCTTCTCGCCGCTGACCAGGCCGGTGCCGGGGGTCCACTCCCACACCATCCGGGTCAGGGTGTCCTCGGGATGCGGGATGGTCAGCGGCAGCGCCGTCACGGGGCAGTCGGGGGCGACCTCGGCGGCCGGACCGTACGCGGGGACGGGCAGCGGCTGCTCGACGTGCCACAGCTCGATCGCTTCCATGACCGCCGACAGCTTCGCCAACAGGGCGGTGGCGCCCTTGCCCTGGGAGGTGCTCAGGGTCCGCGAGGCGGGCCGGATCGCCGTCCACACCGGCAGCCCGATGCAGTCCAGCCCGGTCAGGTCCGCGAGGCGGGTGATGCCGTATTCCGGCAGGAACCCGGCCACCGCCTCCCACGTCTCCTCCGGCTGCCGGGCCCGTACCGTGCCCGGCAGCGCCACCGGGCCGTCACCGCGTAACACAGGCCGTCTCCGTCCGCTCGGTCGTCTCTCTCATCTCCTGGAGCAGCCCGGGGACGAGCCGCTTGGCCGCCTGGACGGCGTGCGCCCCGCAGACCAGCCCGCGCGCGGATGCCTCGTCGTTGAACTCCCGCTCAGGGCACTGCCACACCCGCTGAAGAAGCCGGCGGGTGAGGTCGTCGCGCACCGCCGCGACCGTGAACCCCGGCCGGGTGCGACGCTCCTGCGCGAGAGCGTCGGCGTACCGGGCGACCGCCTGACGGTCCTGCTCGGTCTCGCCGGCCAGCAGCAGGGCCACGGTCTGCTCATCCCGCAGGTCGACCGCCGGGTGAAACACGCGGTCGGCGGGCAGGTCGCCGCCGGTGACCTGGGCCAGCCGCACCTCAAGCGGCAGGCCTGGCCCTTCGTCAGCTGGGTGGAGGGAGCGGTGTTCGAGGTAGGCGGCCCACGTCGTGGCGAACGCCGGGTCGAACACCTGCTGGTAGACGAGGCGGTCCTCGGTGGACAGCTCCAGCCCGTCCGCACAGGTGCGGGCGAAGGCATTGGACCAGCGACGGAAGTACGTCGTCTCCCACACCGCAGGCGCCCGCCGGGCGTCGGTCTGCGGCGCTCCGCCGCTGTCCAGCGCGACGCGTACGGCCGCGAGGGCGTCGGCGCGCTTGAGGTCGCCGAAGTGCCGGTCCTGCTCAAGCCGTGCGGCCAGCCATGCGGCGAACTCCGTCTCGCCCTGGCGACGGCACACGGCCCGTACGGCAGCCCGCGTGCGGTGCGGGTAGTAGACCGCGCGCAGCGCCGCCAGGAGCCTGGCGGCGCGTTCGCCGTCGAGGACCCCGGCCGACTGGGCAAGCTGAAGGACGTGCCGGAGGTTCACCACCGGCAAGGTCAGCGCGCCGAACTCCCCGTCCGGGGCCTGTCCGACGGCCACCTCGTCGTCGCCGTCGATCTCTCCCCGGGCGTAGGCGTTGTAGATGTGGCCGACGCCGAGCATCCCGAACCGGGCCAGTTCGGCGGCCCGCAGCGCGCCGATGCTCGCCGCCCCGATCACCGTCACTCCCCGGCCCATCGCGGCCAGGATCTCCTTGTGACGCAGCGCCGGCGCCTGGTGATACACCCCGTCGATGACCAGCGCCGTGTCTCCGCTGCGGATCGCGGGATCGAACAGGTCGCCGTGCCGGGCCGGCGGCCACACCCGTATGCCCTGGGCAGCAAGCTGCGGCTCGGAGCCGGGCAGCGTCGGCCCGACGAACACGTGAATCACTGTGACCTCCACGGTCGAACCGAGGGGCACCCCTCCCCGGGCCCGGGCAGGGCCGGGGAGGGGCGCCCAGGTCAGGACGCGCGAGACGGGGACTACTCCTCGTCCTCGACGTCGACGGCGACCACCACGGGACCGGTGACCTGCTCGTTCTCCCCCACCGAGGCGCTGGCGACGGCGATACCGGACTTGGACTCCACGGGCCTTCTCCTTCAGTGCGTGTGCTGTGGTTGCGGACAGTGCGGGCGCCTGCCGCCCGCATGCCGGTGGTGCCGCGGGTCCGCAGGGGCATCTCGCCCCCTGCGTGCCCGCCTTCCCGCCCCTGGCCGGGGCGGGAAGCCTGTGGTTCAACCCTGGGTGAGGGTCCGGTGGTCGGCGACGATCCACTCTGTGCCGCCGCCCTCCGGGCGCAGGAAGATCGCGCAGTCGGTGACGCGCCGGGTGGCGGGGTCTTCCCACTCGCCAATGAACTGCACGACGCCCCGCCGTCCCTGACCGTCGACGGCCGAGGCGCCCTCGGTCAGCCAGTCGGGCAAGAAGCGGTGGGCGGTGTTCATGACGCAACCTCCGTGATCGGGCTCCCGCAAGGATGAACCGTGCCCAACCTGCCTCGGAGGGGCACCATGAGGGGCATCATGTGCCCATGCCGATCGGACAGTTGATCCGTGATCTGCGCACCCTCAAACACTGGAGCCAGGCCAGGCTCGCCGAACAGTTGGCCGTTTCCGCAGGTGACCCCACCGGAGCACCGGGGCGGGACGCAGTCAAGCGGTGGGAGACGGGCAAGGTCATCCCCGGCGGGCACTGGATCGGGCACCTGTCCCGCGTACTGGGCGCCTCTGTCGAGCAATTGGAGGCGGAGGCTAGGCTCGACCGCGTGAACCGACGAGCCTTCCTGGGACTGTCCGCCCTGGCCGTCACGCACGGCGCGCTCGCCACCGAGATGGCGGCCAGCATCGCCGGCCGCGACCCGGGCCCCCTGGCCCGCCTCCAGACCACGCACGGCACGGACATCGTCACCGCGTCGCTGACGGACAAGGCGTCCACCGTCCACCTGCGCCGGTGGATGCTGGACGGCGACGTACCAATCCTGCGTGTCAACGCCGCGGGCATCCTCGCCAAGCTCCCCGGCCAGGGCCAGGCCGACCAGGTCGCCCGCGTCCTGGCCCACGACGAGGAGGTCCGCCACCTCTACCTGACGGCCGTGACCTCCCGCGTCTGCGCCGTGGACTGGACGACCGCCGGCCGGATCGCCTCCCGGCCCACCGCCTACGCCCACCGCGCGGACTTTCTCGCCACCCGCTTCGCCAGAGAGGCCCTCAACCCCCGGGATTCTGGCGCTCGCTGGTGTTCCTCGGTCATGCTGCGGGAGCTGAGCCCCATGATCGGACGGAGTCCCGCATGATCGTCTTTGAAGTCCCCGCCGGTGAGCTCGTCAACGAGCTGAACCGCCAAGCCGCCGACGCCGGCATCACCGACGCCGCGATCGTCTCTCTGATCGGGGCCGCGGACTCCTTCACCGTCTCGACTATGCCCGAGGGCGACGCGCTCAAGGACACCATCACCACGTACGACCTGCCCGGCGAGATGACCGGCACCGGTGAGATCCGCAACGGCTTCGTCCACCTCCACGTCGTCATGGGCGTCGAAGGCGACCGCGCCATCGCCGGGCACCTCCACGAAGCGCACATCGGCACCCACTTCGCCCGCGCCTACGTCATCCCCATCTAGTCGTCGCTCTGCCCGATCGCCGTCCACGCCCACTCGTCGCGTGTCACCCGCGACCGGCGGCAATGGTCGAGGGTGTCGGGTCCAACAGGTCTATAGCGGCGTGAAGTGCGCGGCTCGGTCCAGGGCCCGCAGCAGCTCCGGTTCCCATCCGGTACGCGGGACGTCGAGTGCGGACAGGCCACAGGAGCCGAGGACGGCGAGCTGTGCGCGGTGCCCGATTCCCTCCCGCCACGCCTCGCGCAGGGTCTGGCGGGCCAGTCGGTGGGCCTTGCGGCCGGCGGTCGCGACGGTCTCCTCGTCAGGGAGCGCGGCCAGCTGCCTCCCGGCCTCCTCCAGGTCGGCCATGCAGCGGGCGGCGCGCTCGGCGTCGGGGGCGGGGGGCACCATCTGCAGCTGCGGCTCGGCGACGCCGCGGCGCAGCTGTTCCATCCGTACCGGCAACGGCTGCCAGCCCGCGGTCCCGGCGAGGTCGACGTTCACCGTCGCCACGGTGCGGGTGTAGCTGCGGGCCACCCCGCGTGGCTGCAGGGCGGTGCCGGCGGGCCGGTACTCCGGCTCGACGCCTTCGGCGACCACGCCGCCGTGGTTGCCGCGCACCGACACCCACAGCCAGTCGGCGCCGCCGGTCACCTCGGCCATCAGCAGACGGCGGACCTGGAGCCACCGCTGCAGGGCGGCCCGGGTCGCCCGGCGCAGCGGGTAGACCTCGACGGACACCGGGGTGTCCCGGCGGGCGTTCTGCGGCCGCCGGGTGATGCGCACCTCTTCCAGCGCGGGGGAGAGGTCTTCCAGGCGCAGCGCGCACAGCTCGCCGACCCGGCACCCGGTGTCCAGGACCACGGACGCCATGGCGAGCATCCGCACCCACAGGGGGTACGGCCCGGCGAGCAGGCCGCCCTCGACGGTCCAGCGGGTGCGTCGGCCGACGACGTCGGCGAGGGTCTGCAGGCTGGCGCGCAGCCGCTCGCGTCGTACGACGTCGACCGGCTCCTTGCCGGGCAGCTCCTGCAGCTGGCGCAGGTGGACGACCTCCAGGCCGAGCTCGCGCTGCAGGAGCACCATCACCCCGGACCGCACCATCGCGGTCGCCTCCGATGTCGGCCGCTTGGCGCCCCGGTCGCGCAGCTCGCCGATCAGGGCCAGGCGCTCGTACTCCTTGAGCGAGTCGGAGGCGAGGACGTCGGCCAGGTCGTCGGCGAGTGTCAGGGGGTGCTCAGGGTGCTTGAGCGCGCGGACCAGCTCTCGGGCGTGGGCGCGGATCTGCCGCCGGCGGGCCTCGGAGGGCGCCTGCTCGCACACGGCGTCCACGGCCTCTTGGAGCTCGGGCAGCTCCTCCAGAATGTCGGGCTTCTTCATCACGGACTGCACGGTAGCCACGCCCGGAGAGCCGCGCGGCCCGGATGGTGTCAGAAACATCAGGCCCAACCGCAGTGCCGGAACTTCGCCCCGTCCGGCAACAGCTCGACGGGGCGAAGCAGCAGGCCCCAAATTAACCAACGGCGTCGTACGACTGGCGAGGCCCTGGGGGTGCTGCGTCAGCCGGAGGGCTCCGGCGCTGCGTCGTCCGTGCAGCCCGGTCCGAGGACCCGTCGCGGGCTCGGCGGCGGTGCGGGCTGGACTCCGAGAACTCCGCGGTCACGCAGCTCGCTGAGGTCCGGCAGGCGGACGCCGGGCAGCGCGTCGAGAAGGTCGGCCTGGGCAGCGCGGATGCTGTGCGCGGGGGCCTCGGGGCCGGTGCCGAGGGCGCGGCGTACGGTCACGCTGATCATCGTACGGGCGGCTCCTGTCGCCCTACCCCCTTCTACACAACCTCCTTTGAACTTCCCTGCCGCAACCTCGGGGCAGCCAGGCAGCGATCCCCTCGACCCGACGTCGGGTCTCACTGATGTCTCCCTGCGGGACTTGGGAGGTCCGGCAGTCCGAGACGGTGGGAAGCGCAGGAGCCTGACGGATCACCTGAGGTCACGCGCCGGAGAGCCCTTGAAGTGCTGCAGCACAGCGGACGCGGCTTCCGGAGGGTGGTTGTCGTTTTTTTCCGACAACCACGTGCGGTCGGTTCCGGAACCCTCGCCTCTCGGTACGCTTCCGCGGTAGATCTCCGCCAGCGGAAGGAACGAACATGGCACGGCGCTACGCCATCTACAGCGAGAAGGGAGGCGTCGGGAAGAGCGCCCTCGCGGGAGGCCTGACGGCAGCGGCGCGCAAGCGCAGGCTGGACGGCAAGCCAGGCACGGTCTACACCGGAGACCTCGACCCGCGCGGAACTTTCACAGCCGAGCTGGGCGTCACTGAGACCGCGTTCACCATGAACGATCTCCTGGCCATGGACCCCAAGGGAGAACGCGGCCTTGCCGCTGAGGCCCTCACCGACGCCTCCGAACCGTGGTCCGGCGTCCGCGTCATCGCCGCCGAACGCGCACTGGCAAACCGTGAGACCGACCAGGCAGTCGGCCTGGAATTCCGTCTCCGTCATGCTCTTGACGGCGTACTGGGCAAGGACGATGAGCTCGTTCTGGACCTTCCCCCGCGCGCCGGCGGGAAGCTGGTGACAGCGTCACTGCTGGCCGCGACCCATGTGATCATCCCGGCCACCCTCGACGAGGACGGCAAGGTGGGGGCGGCTGAGGCTATGGAGACCATCAGCATCATCCGCGACAGTTACGGCCACGATCTCAAGATCGTCGCAATCGTTCCTTCCATCGTCGTGCCCGGCAAGAACGGCATGTCGACCACGCTCGGCAATGCCATAGGGAAGCACCTCGCTGACACGTACGGCGACCTCTACCGCGACGACCTCGCCATCCCCCGGCACGAGTTCCGCAAGGTCTGCCGCTACGCGTGTGTGCCCGTCACCAGCCAGACCAACAAAGAGGCTCTCGCCCTCGCCTCCGCATACGACAACATCCTCACCGCCGCAGGAGAAACTAAGTGAGCAGCGTCAGAAGTCTCATCGCGGACGGCAACAAGCGCGTCGCTGAGGAGAAGAGGACGAAACTCCAGAAAGCTGCAGACGCACAGGTCGACCCTGCCGTGCCCGCCGAGCGCCAGAAGGGCACAGCAGCGGAGGCCGGTCCGCTCTTCCCGACGGGCTTCGACGAGACCGTCCTCGACGGCCTGGATGAGGCAGAGCAGTTCAGGGTGCTCGCGGAAGCATGCGGCAGGTCCGAAGCTCGGGAGTTCGAGTCGATCGCTGCGGCCAAGATGCGCGGCACCATCGAACGCGGCACCGCCCTGAAGATCCTCCTGCAGCGGGACCTCTTCGAGGCTGGCGGCTTCAAGAACATCAATGCGTACGCGAAGCACCTCGGCATCAACCGCCAGTACATCTACGACCTGATCAAGGACGCCGCAAACCTCCTCACCATCCGCCCCCTCATCGAATCAGCCGGGCACCCCCTCGTCGCCACGCACGCCGCGGTGCTCCGGCCGGTCTACGAAGACAAGGGGCCCAACGAGGCGATGATGGTGCTCGACAAGGCCAAAGAGTCCGGCAAGCTCACCGCAGAGTCCCTCAAGGCCGCGGCACAAGCGCTTGGGTTCCTCCCTGCCTCCGAGGAGACCAGGGCAGCCCGCGCGCTGCCATCCTCCGCCTACGAACGTCTCGCCTTCGCCGACGCCTACAGGGCACTCGCGCCGAAGAACGTCGAGCGTCTCGTCGAGCAGGACCCGGCCAAGGCCGTGGAACAGCTCGACGCCGTCGAGGAGCAGCTCAAGAGGGTTCAGCGCCGCGTTGAGCAGGCCCGCAAGATCGCCGCCAAGAGAACGCTCCCTGCCCCTCGGACCGAATCCGGCGATCCCGACACTGAAGCATCTGCGGGCACCCGGGCGTAGACCGCGGAAGGTGCTCGCCCGTATGGGGCGGGCGGTCAAGGAGAGAACGCCCGACGCATGAAGCACGAAGGCCCGACCCAGACCTTCCGTTCTAGTGGTCGGGCCTCCGTGCGTTCGGAACTGGTGGGCAGCACCCCCGTGACGGGCACTACACCGCGGGCGCGAGGCGGTGGCGCAGGCGGGCGCTGCAGGAGTACCTCACCCCCACCGCGGACACCAACGGCGTCCCTGGCCTAACCCCGGCCTGACCCCCCACCCCCAGGACGGCGGTGACCCCCGGCGAGTACGCCGGGGTCACCGCCGTTCGCATGCCCGTGCCGGCACGGTGGGGCCTCAGCGGACCAGACTCCCGCGAAACGCTCTGACCAGCGAGAACAGATTCACATCGCGTGATTATCAAAAAGTTCGTGGGAAGAATCCTGAACTTTCCATAAGGCGCTGCCAGTAGAACTTCATGTACGAGATGAGGTATGCGTCAATATGCAAGATCAAATTTGTGAGTCGGACGGGTCCCGGGAGGTCCCCGCCGTGCAGCAGACCGCCACCAAGCGCCGCAAGCAGGGCAACCCCGAGAAGCTGGAGGCGGACCGCGCCCTGTACGAACGGCTCCAGCGGTGTGACTTCACCGGCTGGGAGATGGACCTGCTGCGCGAGGACCTGTGGCTCTACGGCTGGAAGTGCCTGAACGCCTGGATGAAGGACGGCACGATCATCGAGAAGTGCGGTGAGCGCGGCATCACCGTCCCCGCCCGCTGGTTCGAAACCGAGACGCTGACCCGGCGCGGCGACCTCCGCGACGAGGTGGCCCACGACTCTGTCGAGCGCGCGGTGAGGACCTTCACCGAGGAGTACCTCCCGGGCGGCCGCTGGGACCCGGACAAGGGCGCCACGATGCGCACCTACTTCCTCGGGACCTGCATGTACTGCTTCCGGGATGCGTTCAAGAACTGGTCCTACAGCTACCGCCGGAACCTCTTCGCCGCAGCCGACCCCCTGGTCCACGCCGACCTGTACTCCCCTTACGGCTCGTACGAGGACACCACGGTGTTCCAGGAGGCCATCCAACGGATCATGGAGAACGCCGGACCGGAGGTGCGTGCGATCTGCGGGTGCATCTGGGAGACCAAGATGTCCCAGAAGGAGATCGGCGACGAGCTGGGGATGGCCTCCCGGGCCGTCGAAGGACACATGCGTCGGCTGCGTGCCCGCGCCAAACTCCTGGTCGCCAAGGGCGAGATCGAAGCGCTCTACGGCCGGATCTCCACGCCGGAGGCGGGTGTCCTGTGAACAACCGAAACGGGCTCGACCTGCGTACGGCGATGCTGCTGTTCGCCGGCGGATTCGGAACCTACATCGCGTTCCTGCACCCGGCCGTCGGCGTCGCCCTCCTGGTCGGCATCGGCGTGATGACCCTTCTACACCTGCTGCTCAAGTAGTGCCCCGGTGTATCTCCTTCGAGGATTTTGACCTTGGTCGGTAGGGTCCAGAGGGGATGACGTGGCATGTGCTTGCTGACGTGCCACGGGAGTACGGCACGGGGAGAAGTCGCATGGGGGAACGGTTCGCAACAGCGGAAGACGTGCGGCGCCACTGGCGTCTTGAAGAAGGCGACCCCTGCCGGATCTCCGAGACGAAGGACGAGGCGGCCAACCGCCGGGCCACCGTCTGGCGCCGCGAGGAACGCGCGAGCGAAGTCGAACTGGTCGGCGAGCACCTGGTCATCGCCCGGATGAACTACAACGACTCGGGCCGGTACCGGTGGGGCGTCTTCCACGCGGGCACCGCACAGCCGGTGCTGATGCTGGAGTACGAGGACCGCAAGCCCGAAGACGACGGAGCGCGCGCCCGGGCCCTGGCGGAGGCACTCGACCAGTGGCGGGACGCGGCGACCGGGGAGCCTTTCGACTGGACCAGCCAGGGCCTGATCGACCGGCTCCGCTCGCCGTACGGGTACGGCATGCTCGACCAGGCCCGCGGCCGGGACCCGGAGGCCCGCTGGGCGGGCACGGCGCCGGCGGACGTGATGGCCTGGCAGACCGACGACGGGCAGGAGTACGCCTACGACAGCTCCCTGGACAAGGTCACGGTCTACGACCCTGACGGGCTGCTGATCGCGCGGGGGGAGCGCAAGCTCGACCCGAAGACGCGGAAGAGTGCGTTCCTCGGCGAGATGCGCGACGGGCGGCGCATCTCGGGGCAGCGCTCGAACCACTTCGTCCAGAACGCGGTGTGGCAGCACCGCATCGCCCGGTTGGAGCCCGGCGCCCGGGACGGGCTGTGGATCTACTATCTGGACCACCGGCCGATCGTGCACGGCACCGACAGGTACGCCGACGACTGGCCCGACATGAAGACCCTGCTGCGGTCGGCGGGGTTCACCTGGAGCGGCTTCGCGAAGGCCTACGTCACTGCGGGCACCACCCGGGCCATCGCCCGGGCGCAGAGCGTCGACCGGCTGGCCCGGGCCCTGTACGCGCAGGGGCGCATGGTGGAGATCCGGGCGGACGAGGACCGGCTGCGCGGTGTCCTCGCGCCCGCCGCCCCGGCCCCGGCCGCGGCCCGCGCCGCCGTCCTGGTCCCGGCCGCCGCGGCAGAGGCCTCGCCTGCGGCCGCCGCGCCGGAGGCTCCGGCCGCCCCGGCACCGGCGGCCGTGCCGGTGCTGACTCCGCAGGACCTGACGGACGAACAGCTCGCCGCCGAAATCCAGCGGCTGGAGGAGGAACGGCGTGGCGCCGCGTACGGCAGCGCGCGGCGCAAGCAGCTCGACGAGCAGATCGCCCCGCTGAAGCAGGAGAACGAGCAGCGCCAGGTGGCGCAGGTGGAGAACCGGCCCGATCCGGCCGGGATGGAGGACGGCGAGATCGCCGCCGAGCGGGAGGCCCTGGCGGCCGCCCTGGGGCGTCCCGTCTTCGGCTACGAGAACCGCACGCCCCTGGCGGTGGCCCGCCGGGAGCGGGACGAACTGCTGCGCGTCGAACAGGCCCGGCGTACGGCGGCGGAGCTGGAGGCCCGCCCGCCGGTCGTGCAGCTGTCGGACGAGGATCTCCAGGCGGAGGGCGCCCAGCTGGTCAAGGACCGTCACCAGCGGCCGCCGGAGGCCGCGGACGCCTTCGGTGACCGGGTGGCGGCGGTCGGGGCGGAGATCGCCGACCGCAGGCTGCTGGCCTGGGGGGAGCAGCCGCCGGCGGAAGGCCTCGACGACGTCGAGCTGACGGAGGCCTTGGAGGCGCTGCGCGGGCTGCGTCTGTCCGACACCGAGTTCGCGGGCTCGATCCAGGCCAAGGACCGCGTGGAGAAGGTGTTCACGGCCCGCCGTCACGTTCTGCAGGAGGAGGTCAAGCAGCGTGACGAGAAGGCGTTCAGGACGCTGCTGGAGACGGACGGCCGGATTCGCCTGGAGACCTACAGCCACAGCAGCAGCATCAAGATCCGGATCGACAACCGCTACTACGGCGAACTCACCGACAACTACTCAAGCTGGCGGGCGCGGCTGTGGCGTGGCCGGGACATCACCCGCGAGGAAGCGTGGCGCACCGATGCGCTGCGCTGGCTGATCGGGGAGTACGAGAAGGACCCCGAGACCCGCGACACCCGCACCTGGGGCGCCTACGTGCCGGTCGAGCTGCCCCCGGCGTTCGTCGACCACCTCACCACCCGCTTCAGCGACCTGACGCTGTCGGGTGAGGCGGAGAAGTACCTGATCACGCAGGTCGCCGACTCCTCGCGGACCCAGTCGTGGGACGAGACCGGCAAGAAGATCATGGTGCACGCCCTCGACGTGCCGGAGCGGGCGCTGCCGGTGCTGGAGCGGATGGGGCGGCGCCTGGTCGACCGGCTCGACGACGATCTGGACTCCGACGACAGGAAGACCCGGGAGCGGGCCAAGCGGGCCCGCCCGAACGTGCTGCGCGCCCTGGACGACCTCGTGGCGCTGATGGAGGACCGCGGCCTGGAGCCGCTGGGGCCGGATAATGCGAGTGCAGGGGCACCGCAGGACGGAGAGGCAGACAGTGAGCGAGTACGCGAAGACGGCCCGCCGGCACTGGGAGACGTTCCGGCCGCGGGAGCTGTCGCAGATGGAGGACCCGGAGGCGTTCTTCCAGGGGCTGGCGATGGACGTGCAGGAACGGATCGCGGAGCTGACCGGGGAGAAGATGGGCGAAGCGATGCGGGAGACGGACCACCAGCGGCGGGCGGGCAAGCTGAAGGCGGCCCAGCAGATGGCCCGGGAGCAGGCGCTGAGGGAGATCGTGTTCCTGGAGCCGGAGGAGGACAGCCGGGACGCGGAGCTGCCCCGCTAGTCTTCCGGCCCGCCTCCCAGGAGGACCTGGCCCCGGCGGGCGAGCGGGCCAAGGCCGCCGCCAACCTGGAGGCGGTCCGCATCCTCAAGCGGGTGCAGGAGGAGAAGCGGGCGGCCACCGCCGCCGAGCAGCAGGTGTTGGCCCGCTGGTCGGGCTGGGGCTCGGTCCCCGAGATCTTCGCCGCCCGCCCCCGTGAGGACGATCCGGTCTTCGGGCCGGGCGGTGAGCGGGAGGGCGGCTACGCGGCCGCTGCGGCCCGCTGGGAGTCCTTCACGGACGTCCGTGACCCGCTGCGTGTGCTGCTGGACGATGACGAGTGGCGGGCGGCGGCCGCCTCGACCCTCAGCGCCCACTACACCCCGCCGGAGATCACCTCCGCCCTGTGGCAGGCGCTGGCCGACCTCGGGTTCGACGGCGGTGAGGTGCTGGAGCCCGGCAGCGGCGCGGGCGTCACCTTCGGCACCGCGCCGGAGTCGGCCCGGCTGACCGGTGTCGAGATCGACCCGACGTCCGCGGCCATCTCCCGGCTGCTGGCGCCCGGCGTGACGGTCCTGAACGAGTCGTTCGCCGACACCGTGGCGCCGGACGGCTCGTTCGACGGCGTGGTGGGCAACGTGCCCTTCGCCCGGGTCTCGCTGTACGACCCGAAGCACAACCGCGGCCGCCACCGCCTGCACAATCACTTCCTGATCAAGTCGGTGGCGCTGACCCGGCCGGGCGGCGTGGTCGCCCTGATCACCTCCCGGCACACCCTGGACGCCGAGAGCGCCGCGGCCCGCAACGAGCTGTGCGAGATGGCCGACCTGCTGGGCGCCGTACGCCTGCCGAACAAGGCCTTCGCCCGCTCCGCCGGCACCGACGTGGTCACCGACATCGTCGTCCTGCGCCGCCGCATGGACGGCGAGGAACCCCTTGACCAGTCCTGGCTGACCTCCAGCAAGCGGGCGGTCGGCGAACACCAACTGCCGGTCAACGACTACTTCGCCGCCCACCCCGAGCACGTGCTGGGCACCCTGACCAGCCGCATGGGCGCGCACGGGCCGGAGGTCGCCGTCGACGGCGACCCGGACGTCGGGGAGGCGCTGCGCACCGCTCTGCGGCAGGTCACCGACAGCGCGGTCCTCGCGCGGCGCTGGTACGCGCCGCACCCCGAGGGGCCGTACCGGCCGCCCTTGCGGCTCAAGCCCGCGGCCGATCTGCAGGACTTCACCGGCCGCCTGTCCGCCGACGTGGAGGGCAAGCTGTGGCAGACCTCCGGCGACGGCGAGCTGGTGGCCGTCGAGCTGCCCGCCAAGCAGCACGCCCAGCTCGCCGCGCTGATCGAACTCAAGGACCTGGTGCGCGGGCTGAACGAGCTGGACCGCTCCGGCTCCGACCTCGCCCTGGCCGACGCCCACCGCCGCCTGACCAGGGAGACCTACGAGCGGTACGTCGCCGCGCACGGGCCGCTGTCCCGGCCTCGGCAGCAGCAGAACGTCACGACGCAGACGGACGACGGCGAGAGCGTCACCGGGCTGACCGCCTGGGGCTACTTCCTCAACGACCCGCAGGCCTACGAGGTCCTGGCGCTGGAGATGTGGGAGGCGGACACCGAGACGGTGCACGTCTCGGAGATCCTCGACCACGCCCCGGCCGCCCGCCGCAGCGTCCTCGGGCAGCACACCGACGACCCGCAGCAGGCGCTGGACGCGGTGGTCGCCGAGCGCGGCCACGTCGACCTCGCCCACATCGCCTGGATGCTCCAGGTCGACGAGGACGAGGCCCGCCGGCGGCTGGCCCGCTCGGTGTTCACCGACCCGCTCACCGGGGATCTGCTCTACAGCGCCGACTACCTCTCCGGAGACGTCCGCACCAAGCTGGAGATCGCCCGGCAGGCCGCCCAGCGCGATGCGGCCTTCAAGGTCAACGTCGCCGAACTCGAACGCGTCCAGCCGCGCGAGATGCTGCCCGGCCAGTTCGCCATCCGCCTGGGCGCCGCCTGGCTCCCCGACGACCTGGTGCAGCAGTTCTTCCGGGAGTACCTGGGCGACGCGCACCTGACCATCCAGCACTCCGGCAACGGCAACTGGCACATCCTCAAGGGCCGCGGCCTGAGCGAAGAGGACGAGGTCAAGCACAGCGCGGGCGGCCTGCACCCGCTCGCCCTGCTGAACCGGGTCCTCAACGGCGGCTCGATGACCGGGCGGCCTTCCGACGACGAGGAAGCCGCCCGCGCCGTACGGGTCAAGGCTGAGGAGTGGCGCGACGCCTTCGAGGCGTGGGTGCTCGACGACTCCGTACGGGCCGCCCGGGCCGCGGACGTCTACAACCGGCAGATGAACAACCGGGTGGTCCGGGACTTCACCGGCACCCGCCCCTCCCTGACCGGACTCGACCCCGACTTCACGCCGTACGACCACCAGCTGGCGGCCGCCGCCCGGATGGCGCACGAACGCTGCCTCGTGCTCTCCCACGTGGTCGGCGCCGGCAAGACGGCGACCTTGGCCATCGGCATGATGGCCATGAAGAACACCGGCCAGATCGAAAAGCCGCTGGTGGTGGTCCCGAACTACCTGGTCGAGCAGTGGGAGGGGGAAGTCCGCCGCCTCTTCCCGACGGCCCGCATCCTGACGCTGACCAGCGCCGACCTCGCCGACGGCAAACGCGACCGGATGCTCCAGTACGTCCGCGCGAACAGCTTCGACCTGATCATCATGTCGCACTCGCTGTTCGACTCGATCCCGCTGAGCCCGGAGTTCTACGAGTTCTACAACGACGAAGAACTGCGCAAGCTGGACGCGCAGATCCTTCACGAGCGGCGGCGTGAGGGAAAGTCGATCAGCCTCAAGCAGCTCCAGGAGCGGCGCCAGCAGCACGAGCAAAGCCTCAAGGAGAAGGCGGCCGCCGTCCGCACCCCGGGGCAGGTCTACATCGACGACCTCGGCTTCGGCTTCTTCGCGGTCGACGAGTTCCACGAGTACAAGAACCTCGCCGTCCGCTCGAAAATCCCTGGTGCCCGCGTCGCCGGGTCCGCCAAGGCACAGCACCTGCACGCGGTCCTGGAGTGGGCCCGCCGCAACAAGCCCACCGGCCCGATTGGGTGCCTGGCCACCGGCACCCCGCTGTCGAACGCCATCGGCGAACTGCACACCCTGCTGCTGATGGCCAACCCGGACCTGCTGCGCAACCTCGGCATCGAGGAGTTCGACGCCTTCGCCACCATGTACGGGAAGATGGTGGAGCGGCTGGAGATGACCGTCGACGGCAAGGGCTTCAAGTCCGTCGAACGGTTCGCGTCCTTCCACAGCGTCAACTCGCTGCTGCGGCAGCTGTGGCTGCCGGTGGTCGACTACAAGGACGAAGAAGACCTCGGGCTGCCACTGCCGAGCATCAAGGGCGGTGAGCCCGAGCTGATGCTCGTGCCGGCCACCGCCGAGCAGCAGGCGCTCATGCAGGAGCTGGGCGAACGGTACGAGGCCTACCACCTGGGCGAGGTCGACAAGAGCGAGGACAACCCGCTCTCGATCAACACCGACGCCCGGGTCATCGCCCTCGACCCACGGCTGATCGACTCGCAGGCGGAGCCCGGCAACAAGCTCCGGATGCTCGCCGACCGCATCGCCGCGAAGTACCACGAGACGAAGGACAACCGCTACACCTACAGCACCAAGGACCTCCGGCCCCACCCCGTGCCCGGGGCCCTCCAGATGGTCTTCCTCAACCAGGGCACCCCGGGCGGCAAGAACCGCGGCAACTTCAACGCCTACCAGGAGTTGAAGGACCTCCTGGTAGCGCGTGACGTACCCGCCGACAAGATCGATTTCATCCATGACGCGTCCCGCGCCGACCAGCGGCGCAAGCTGACCACACGCGCCAACCACGGCGGCAGCAACGTCCTGATCGGCTCCACCCAGCGCATGGGCAAGGGCCTGAACGCGCAGAACCGCGCCGTCGCCCTGTACCACGTCGACCCGGACTTCCGGCCCGCCGACATGAAGCAGAAGGACGGCCGGGCCCTGCGGCAGGGTAACCAGAACAAGGTCGTCGAGATCGTCTGGGCGGCCACGGAGAACACCTTCGACTCGCGGATGTACGGCATCCTCGCCACGAAGGCCAAGGGCTTCGACCAGCTCTACAAGGCCCGGCTGGACGCCGGGTCGGACGAGATCCAGGAAGTCGACGAGGCGATCGTTCCTTACGAGGAAGCGATGGCGATCATCTCCGGCAACCCGTACCTGATCGCCCAGGAGGAACTGCGCAAGCAGCTGCGCACCCTCACCCTGGACCAGAACAACCGGGCCACCCAGCGCGCCATCGTCCACAAGAAGGTCCAGCAGCTCAACAAGGACATCGACGCCCTGACCCGGGACATCAACCGGCGCGGCGCCGTCCTGCCGTCTCTTCGCCCGGTCATGGGCGACGACTTCGAGATCACCTTGGGCGGCGCCACCTACACCAAGCACAAGGACGCCGCCGTACCTCTCACCGACGCGCTCGCCGGCGTCCTTGCGGCCCTGCCGGAGAAGCGCGCCTTCAACCCGGACACCGTCCTCGGGCAGCTCGGGGGCCGCGACCTCGTCGCTGTGGCCTTCCGTGAGGACGGCCAGGAGGTGCCCTTCGTCCGCGTCCACCTGGACGGCCTGCCGGGTTCCCTCCAGCGCTTCGACACGGTCGAGTTGAGCATCCTCAAGGGCGAGACGCTGCTGCGGCGGCTGACGAAGACCATCGCGGAGGCACCCGAGCGGCAGACCGAGGATGAGGGCAACCTGACGGCCAAGCGGGCCACCCGTGACGAGCTGCTGGTGTACTCCGAGCAGCTGCGCGGACAGGTGCCCGGCCTGGGCCGGGCCCGTGAGCGCCTGAGCCTGGTCGACGGCCTGGTCGCCGCGCAGATCGCGGTGAACAAGGCGGGCGAGCCCAGCAAGGACGAGTCGGCCGCGGAGACGGAGAAGCGCAAGCAGGCCATCGAGCGGCGTGACGCGCTCCAGCGGCAGCTGGAGCGTTTCGACGCCACTCCCCCGGCGGAGGCCTCGCCGGAGGCGGGCGAGGCCCTGCTCGACCTGGACGAACTGCGGCCGCGGGACCCGGTCCTGCTCTCCCCTCAGCAGGTGGAGAGCGAGGCGGCGATCCTGCGCGCCCACATCGCCGTCCACGGCGATCCCGACGGTACGGCGGCCGCCCGCCTCGAAGAACTCGGGATGGCCCTGGTCGCGGAGTCCCTGAACCAGTGGATGGACGGGTTCGTAAACCCTGCGGCGAACGAGGGCGCCGACGGCCAGCGACCGGCACCCGAGCCTCCCGCCGAGGGGGAGGTGGAGAGCACGGAGACCGCGGAGAGCACGGAGACCGGGTCCGCCGGTTCCGGAGGCACTCTGCAGGAGCTGATCGACGGCTTCGGTGACCGGGTGATGGTCGGGCACATCGGCGGTCAGCGACCGGCGCCCGAACCTCCCGGCGAGAGCAACGAGCAGCCGACCGAACAGCCAGCGGAGCAGCCGGAGGAGCCCGCGGAGACAGCGGCCGCGCCGCCGGAGACGGCACCCGTACCGCCCGTCGACGAGGTCCTGGACGACGAGGAGGCCGACGCTCCGGCGCCGGACGGTGACGGGTACGGGACGGCCGACCTGTACGAGACGTTCGGCCTCGCGCAGCCCGAACGCGTGCCGGTTCCCGAGTCCGAACCCGAGGCGGAGCCGGAGGCGGAGGAGCCCGCCGGCGTCTCGGACGGGCAGATGACCGTGGAGGAGGTGCAGCCCGGAGCCGCACCGGACGGGCAGGACGCCGCCGCTGCACGGGACGACGGGCGGGTCCGTCTCACCAGCGCGGACGGACGGCTGACGTTCACCCTGCTCGAAGTCCCCGCGGACGCGGGTTTCCACCAGGAGGCGGTGGAGGGGTACCAGCGGCGGCTCAGCGAATTCACGGCGGTCGTCGAGACCAAGAACGAGCAGGCGACGCAGACCCCCGCCGAGCAGGCCGAACAGCTGACCCGGTGGCGCCGCACGTACAAGGGGGACAACCGCCTGGAGCCGTTCCGGCCGCTGCCCTCCCTGCGGTTGACCCCGCGGGCGGACGCCCCCGGCCTGACCCCTGCGGAGTACGGCATCGGCTCGTGGCTGACCTGGCAGGACGGGCAGAGCGGCGAGCAGGTGACCGGTCAGGTGATGGGGCCGGGACCGGCCGGTGACACCTGGTTCGTCAGCACGGACCGGACCGGCCACACCGGCGAGTACCACGTACTGTCCCGCAGCGGGAAGAAGGCCACCGGCTACACCTACTCCCTCAACGGCGCGGCCACGGATCTCCGGCCCGCCGACGGGCCCGGGCAGCAACTGCCGCTGGAGGCACTCCCGGAAGTGGATGCGGTGCCCGCCCGGCCGGTCACGTCGTACGCCGACTGGCTGCCGACGAACGGGCTGGCCTCGGTGCGCGAGCCGATCCCGGTGACGGTCGGGGAGATGGGTCCCCGCTTCGACCGGGGGGAAGTGGCCTTCGACGTCGTCGCCGACGGCATCCCCTTCGTGGTCAGGCTGAGCCAGAACGACGAGACACTGACCTCGACCTTCGTGCCGCGCGTCGAGTCCGACGGCAAGGTCATCGCCGAGTTCGGCCCCCTGGACACCCGGGCGGAGGCGGTGGACTTCTGCGTGGGCGTGGCCCGCGAGGCGCGGGAGAAGGCCGACAAGCCGCTGTACGCGCAGAACCGCAACTACGACCTCACCCTGGCGGGCGAGGGAGTCTGCGGCCGGTGCAGTCTCCATCTCGACGACAACGACGTGAAGGAGCTGTACCGGGTAGACGGTGGTGATCCTGACTGCATCGCCCACCTCTTTCTCCGTTTCAGGGCGGCTGAGGCCGACGTCGCCGTGCTGGCGCGGGCCCGTCGTATCTGGGCGGTCCGCACGGCCCCCGAGCCCGGAACCACCGACGCGGTGTCGCCGGCCGACGCCGAGCAGCTCGCCGAGCCGGAGACGGCGGCCGCCGCGGCGTCGCAGGACCCGCACGAGGTCACCCGCGAGGCGCTGCAGGGCGGCGACCGGATCACGGTCGTCGTGAACGGCAGGAGCATCGAATGGGACGGGGAGGCCTGGGGGCTGCCCGTGCCGGAGACGGCCACCGTCACCGGCACCGTCTATCCCGGGTACCGGGACTACCACCAGAACACCACGCTGCTCGACGCCGTGATCCACGACCAGACCGGGCAGGAGGTGACCGCCGCAAACAGCGTCTTCCTCCGGCACCTGCCTGCGCAGGCGCGGCTCATCCCGGCCGAACACCGCGAGGACCTGCGGCCGGAGACCCGCGCCGTGGCACAGGTCCGCCTGGGTGACCTCATCGCAGAGGGCGGCACGCGCGGCGAGACCGTCACCGAACTGCGGTTCGCGGACGGCAATCGCCGGGGCAGCGTCATGGCGTTCTCCACCCGCGACGTAGCCACGGGCAGCGGCAACGGCTTCGCCCTGAACCTCACGGATGAGGTTCGGATCGTTCCCCGCGAGCGGCGGGCCCCGCAGGACGTCGCCGCGGTGTTCGGCCGCCACGGCAGCCACGACCAGGTCGCGTCCGAGACCCAGCGGACCTACGACCTGCACGCCGCCGTCACGGAGGTCACCTCACGCGTCTGGCCGGACGGCAGCGGCCCCCAGAACGAGGTCCAGGCACTGAGCGGAGCGATCGGGGCGATCGACTCCACCGCGAGGGACGCGGACGCCTACCGGGCCAACGCCGCGGCGATGGAGACCGCGGCGGCCGCCGCCGCAGCACTGTTCGCCGCCACCGACGACGACATGCTCAACCGCTACGTCGGCCGCCCGCTGCACCAGCTGCGTCAGCACCTGGACGTCCAGGCCCATCGGCTGCACGCGTCCGCCGCACACCTCGAAGAGCGCGCGGCCGCCGCGCCGGCGGCGAACCCGAGCACCGCCGACGAGCCCACCCCGCCCGCCCCCGAGGAACAGAGCGCACAGGACCAGCCAGTCGAACGCACCCCGGAAGGAGAAAACGTGGCCTCCCAGGGCACGGGCGAGATGGAACAGCTCGGGTTGTTCGGCGATCCGGCACAGGACCCGGCAGAGGCCCCGGCGGAGCCGGAGACGGCCACGGGCAGCGGGGCCGTTCCTGCTGATGAACTGCTTGCCCAGTCGGTGATGACCGAGGACGGGCGAGGGGCGCAGCTTCAGGCGGCGCTCATCGAGGGCGAGACGATCGCCCCCGTGTCGTTCACCGACCGGCGCGAACCGGCGGCGGGCTGGATTCTGACAACGGCGGGCGGGCACACGTTCCGGCTACGCCCTGTGACGTACTCCCGTCCGGATGAGGACCAGTGGGAGGCCGGTCACGACGCTGACGGCTCGTACTGGTGGGCCGCGAACGTGGAGGACCGGCCCCTTGCCGCCGTGCTGGCGCGGATCCGTGAGGACTCGGCGACCCGTACCCGGTTCGCTTTCCTGTGGGCCCGGTACGGGCACCTGACGGCGCAGGCCCCCCGGTTCGAGACGACCACGGACCGCGTCCAGCTCGAAGAGGGCGTGTACCTGGTCCGCCGGTTCGGCCGCATCGGTCTTATCGCGTCGTGCCGGTGGGGCTGGGAGCACCTGACCGACCCGGACGGCGCGCAGGGCCGCACCGGTGAGGACTGGTCCCGGAAGGGCCCGGATAACCGGCAGTACGTCGCTGAGTGGAAGATCTGGAACTCAGCCCAGGACGCCATTCCGAACGCGCGGCTACGCGTCGTGGCCCAGCTCACGGACGACATGGCCGACACGCCGGACGCGTACTGCGATGCGTCGGCGCCGTACGTCGGTAAGTGCAGCGCGAAGCGCTCGGGTGCCCGGTACACGGTCGCCGTCGACACCGACCAGGGCAGCGAACTTGGCTGCTACACCGTGTGCGCGCGGTGCCTGTCTCACCGCCTCCTGAACGACGAGGACAGGCACTTCGGTCACCGCGACGTTCAGAGCCTTGTGGGGGCCCTGGCCAAGGGTGATCCGAAGGTGGTCGACCTGCACTGGAAGCAGTGGCCCGACCGAATCGCTGAGCTTGCCGGACAGATGCTGTCGTCCGCGCTGGATACCGGAGAGACCGCCCCGTGGCCTGCCCAGGCTCTGACGAGTCAGATCCTCACCGAGGCGTGCGAAGCCGGTGACGACCGCGCCATGCGCGAAGCACGGGCGGAGGTGAAGACTGCGGGCGGGGACGCGAAGGCACAGAAGCGGGCGGCTGATGAGGCGTTCGCAGCCCGCCAGGACCGGGCCGCGCTGGTCGCCCGGCGTGGCGCGACCCACATGGATGCGGCGAACGAGGCCGACCGCGTGGCCGTCGCGATCCTCGGACTCGTCGGCTGGGGGGTGGAGGGTATCGACGCGATGCCGGAGCCTGCTGAGGAGGCGGCGCCCGAGATCGTCAACGTCAATACGCTGACCGTCAGCCCGCGGGAACGCAATGGCGAGCCGTCCTCGTATGAGTTCACCGTCACCGGCCCCGGGCTGGCCGTCGGCGAGTACGAGATCTCCCACGATGCCCAGGGCAAGGGTGCGCGGGGGATCATGTGGCGGGCGACCTGGCACGGTGTAGAGCCGTCGGGCCGGTGGGACGTGATCAGCATTGGTTCCGGCGAGGGCGAGAGCGCGGCCCTGGCGGCCGTCGCTGAGCATGCGGCCAAGGCTGACGGGGACTTGGCCGACGGGTTCACCGTCGCCCGCCGCATGCACTATGACGCCGGGCTGTGGATGCTGCCGGAGGTCGGGGAGTCGGAGGCGATCCAGTACCACCCTGACGGCTCGTGGACGATCACCGCCGAGACCGGCGTCCCGTACACGGTCCGCCGGGAGTGGCGAGGCCGCACCGCCTCCGGTGACCTGGCGCCGCTCCTGATCGAGGACCAGGCGGGGACCTTGATCGCATCCTGCACCGCCGTCGACAGCTACATGTCCGCATGGACGCCGATGCTCGACCGACTCCGCCTCCACGCCACGGCGGTTGCTGACGGGGTGCCGCACGCGACGGCCGTCACCCTCGGCGGCCCGGGCCGGGACTGGGTCGAGGCGTGGTGTGTGTGCAGCTGGACCGAGCGCGCCGATGTCGCCAAGTACGCCGACCGCGTCCCCGCCGGTGAGGCAACGGCTCTGGCGCACCGCCAGGAGACGTCGCCAGCGGCTGAGGCACCGGCCGCCGCTGAACTGCCGGAGCTGGACGTGGTGCTCCTGGACCTGGACGTGCCGCCGCTCGACCCCGCCGAGCCGTACGACACCGACGAGGAGGCGCAGGCGGACATCGGCCGACTGGGCGAGGCGTTCGCGCGGTGGGACGCCCTGCCCACGGTCCAGCGCTACTACGAAGCCGACCGGCAGCAGCGCCCCGACGGCACCGGGAACCCGACCAACCCCGTCGCGCAGCTGGCGGCGGCGTACCGGGACGCCGAACAGTCCCTTCGCGACGGCCCGGCGGGCTCGCCGGACGACCTGGTGCGTCAGGTCCACACGGTGGCGGCCTGGAGCGGCGCCCTGGAGCCCGTGGTCGACGAGGACCTGCGCGGTCCGCTGGGGGAGGTGCGGGAGGCCGCCACCCTCTTGGCCTCCCGTTCGCAAGCGACGGTTGAGGCCTTCGAGGCGGAGCTGGCCGCCCTCTCCACGAACCCCGCAGAGGAGACGGCCGCCGATACGGCGCCTGCCGAACAGGCCCCCGTGGCCGCCGACACCGGTCCTGCGGAGCCGCCTGCGGCCGCGCAGACCACGGCTGCCCCCGAGACAGACGGCGTCACGGACGACGATCCGGCGCCGGACCCCCAGGAACCCCCGGAGCCGCCGGCCGCCGCCGACGCCCCGGAGAACACCGCGGCGGACAGCGACCCGGAGCCGGATCGCGCGCCGGACCCCCAGGAACCCGCAGTCGCGGTCCCGGATGAGGGGATGCACGAGGCACGGCGCGAAGCGTCGTTCCTCGAGCAGGACCGCCCCCGGCCGACGGATGGCGATCAGCAGACGCCGGAGCCCGGCACGGCGGCCGCACCGCCGGACCCGGCCCCGGACCCGACCCCGGCCAGCGAGGCCGCCCCCGGTGACGAGACGGCGCGAGACGCTTCGGAGGAACCGACCATGACCACCCCGCCGACCCCGCAGACCGACGCGCCGGCGCCGGACGAGCAGATCACCGAGGAGCCGCCCGCACCCCAGCGCTACGTCGACACCATCACGCTCGCCGGGGACCAGGGCTATCGGCTGCGCCTGTCCGGGCTGGACGGTCAGCCGGTCGACTCCGGAGACGTACTTCGGGGTGACCTCGTCATCGCCACCCTCCACCCGGGCCCCGAGGGCGGGTGGTTCGCGCGACTGGCCGCCGAACGGCTGCCCAATGACGTCACGTACCTGGTCGACGCACCGCAGGACGCAGCGGCCCAAGCGGCGGTCATGCACTCCGCGTTCACCGGCGCCCCGTACGGTCCGGCGCCCGGGGCGGCCGTCGGCGACGAGACCCGGCAGCGGGTGGACGTGCTGCGGGCCGACCTGCGCGACGCGGCCGTACAGCATCGCCACGCGGTGGCTGACGCGACCGCCCGGGCCTACCCCGACCTCGGGCAGAACGAGCACTTCCAGGCGCTGGTCGGCCACCTCGACGGCCTGGCGGCCGCAGTCTCCGACGCCCACGGATCGCAGCAGATGACGCAGTACCTCGACGATGTCCAGGGGGCCGTCAACGCCTGGGGCGGCACACTGCCGAACGACCCCGGGCACCCGGAGCGCCGTCAGCTGGCCTTCCCGCTGGCCCATCTGCTGTACGACGCCCGGCGCATGCAGGACCAGGTGCAGGCCACGCTCGCCGCGATGCAGGCAGAACGGGAGGCCGCCAGGGCCGAAGAGGCCGCGGCCGCCGTCGCGCTCAACGAGAGCTATCTCGCCGACTACCGGGCCGGGCGCCCGCCCCGCGACGAGGCGGCCGCCGCGGCCTACCGCGAGTGGCAGCAGCTGGACGCGGAGGACCGGCAAGCGGCCCTCGACGCGCGGGGCCAGGAGGACGAGCACCGGTCGGCCGACGCCGACGAGGGGACCGCCGCGGCGACGGACACCGGGCCCCGGCAGGAAGGCACAGAGTCCCAGAGTCCCGAAGTCCCGGACTCACAGAGCACGGACACCGCCCGCGAGGAAGCCCCAGCGGCCCCAGCAGGGACTGCGGACGCACCGGCCCCGGAGGATGCCGAGGGTGCCGCAGCTCCCGAGGACGGCGGTCCGGCTCCCGACGCCGCCGTCGACGCCGTCCGCCAGGCGCTGGAAGATGCTCTGCGGGCCGCCGATCAACCGGAGCCTGCCGCGCCGGAGCCCGGTGAGCTGCCGCTGTGGACCGGCCCGGAGGCCTCGCCTGCGGACACCACGGCGACGGAGCCTCCGGCCGGGCCAATGGACGTCCGCGCCGAGTTCCAGCCGGTACTGGACGCCTGGGACGAACACGTGCCTTCGGTGAACGGCACAGCTCAGGACCTGGTCGCCGACCTCGACGCCGACCTCGCCACGTTGCAGCGGGCGTTCGCTGAGGCGGTCACCTCGGCCGCGCCGGCGGAACCGTCCACCGCCGCGATCCCGGCGGACAGCACCACGGAAGGGGCGGCGACCGCGCCCGTCCCGCAGCAGGCCGACGCCGTCAACTCCGCCCTCCAGCAGGCCGATACGCACGTCGCCGCACTCCAGGATCTCCCGGAGTGGCAGAAGATTCAGACGGTGCGCGGTGCGGTCGGTCACCTGTTCCGCGTCATGCGGGAGCGGGCCGGGGAGCACTTCGAGCGCCTGATGGGGGACAACCGCGTCGGCGAGTTCTTCCGCAAGGTCTCGATCAACGCCTGCGAGAGGATCGCCGGGTGGGCGCAGGCGGGAGCCGACCGGCTCCGGCGCCGGGGCGAGGAGAAAGCTCCGGCCGTCGATGCGCTGCGGGACGTCGCCGGTGCCGCCTCCGCCTACAGCTCCCCCGGCGGCGGCCGCAGCGGTCCGCCGCCGGCGTCGCGGGGCGCCGCGTCCACCACGGTGGACATCCCGGAGATGCGGAAGCTCGGGGAGGCGTTGTCCCGGCCTCTCCCTGGCGCCAGGGACGGGCGCGGCACGCGCGTCTCCACGGCGGCCGCGCGGGGCAAGTCGACCACGCGCGGCACGGCGAAGAAGCCGGGCGGCTCCGGGAAGAAGAAGACGGGCAGCTCTGCGGAGCAGGCGGGGCACCTGCGCCGTGGCGGTGCCGACCCGCAGCAGCAGAACCCCAAGCCGTCCCAGCGGTAGGACACGAACGAGGGCCCGGACTGCCGAGTCGGCGGTCCGGGCCCTCGTGCTGCCGGGAGCCGCTCCGTAAGCTGCCTCCCTTGAGCATGAGCAGCGAGTACCTGCGCGTCACACCCGACGAACTGACCCGGGCCCTGAAGGATCCCGGGTGGGCTCTGGACCTCGCTGATGAGATCCAGGACGCCCAGGAAGACAACGAGACGACACCGGCCGAGGCTCGTCACTTCTCCACGCACCAGACCTGGAACCTGCTGGATTTCCTGCTCGGTGTTCCTGGTGGACATCGTGCATGGTGAAGAACGCTTCGCCGAGGCCGATGACTGGGGCTGCGGGCCACCGCGATACGTGACTGCCGACCGTGTACGGCTGGCCGCCGACACACTGACACAGATGACCTATGACCAGCTGATCCAAGGCGTCGACCACTCCGAACTCGCCGCAGCCGAGATCTACGCACAGATCTGGGACTCGCCGACGTCGCTGGAGTGGGCCCGAGACCTGTTCATCCCTCTGACGGAGTTCTTCCAAGCCGCAGCCTCTGATGGCCACGCCATTGTGATCTGGCTCGACTGAGGACCCGTCCCACCTGCCCGGACGTTGAACGCCAAGCTGAGCAACCTGGGGCTGCTCATCCCACGTAGAGCAGGCCCAGCGCGGAGTCCGGCCGGCAGAAACTGCACCCTGGTACGCCCTCCACGAGGGCCCGCCTCGCCTGCTCCTGGGATGCCGCGCGCGCGTGCTTGCCGAGCCACTCGCAACTCCCGGTGTGCACCGCCGACGGCCGCCCGAGCCCGTACTCGATGATCCAGTCCGGCACGTGCTGCGGCTCCGCCGGGCGCCGCGCCTGACGCCTCTCCTCTGCTGATATCCGCCGCCGGACCCTGTCCAAGTACAGGACCAACCAGGTCTCCAGGGTCCGCAGCCGTTCGAGGTCCGGAGGGAGGTCATCGGCCTCCGGCCCGTCGCTGTGCTCGCCAGGCCCAGGCCGGGATGCCCGCCGCACAGCTACGCCTCCCCGGCGTCCAGGCCGGTGTCCTGCTTCAGCGCCATCCGTGCCGCTACCCGGTCCTCACCTGTGAGCGTCGACCAGTACGGATGCTGCGCCACAGCGATCGACAGCTCGGTGAGCCGCTCGCGCAGCCGCTTCTCCTCGGCAGCCTGCTCCCGGGTGTAGCCGGGCGACGCCGGCCGGGACTGCCGCCGCCACCCATCAGTGTCCTCGTAGCCGTCGAGCGGCACAGCCGACCACGGCAGCTCACGGCACAAAGCCTGGAAACGGCGGCGGGTGTCGTGGAGCTCTTCTTGGGCGCGGCGCAGATCATCGGGGCAGTCGTACTCACTCACCCGCGTATCGTAAACCTGTTCGAATAGCTGAGGGGGTCGGGCACAGCGAGCAACCGGGGGCCACCCGGCCAGCCCCCGCGTGGTGCGGGAGGCCGGGCGGGCCTGGTCCAGTCGGCCATCCGCCACCCGCGCGCAGCCCGAGTCCCGCGACGAGCCCGGCACCCTGCATCACCGGAAGCACCAGACGGGGCCAGCTCCGCGGCGGATCGCCCGGCAGCACGTCCGTGGACAGCAACGTGAGCGTATGGCTTTGTCCACCAGAACGGGCAGCAGCAGATGTTCACCGCTTCGAGGCACCCCGCACATCGAGGATTCGAACGGTGACGTTGCACACCGTGGCGGTGCACGGCCTCGCGCAGCGGATGAGAAACACGTTGGCCGGTCC
>NZ_JBVICA010000029.1:0-90923 GCF_055573115.1 Streptomyces sp. NPDC030222 | reverse complement strand
GGTGAGGGGGGGGGGGGAAAAGGGAGGAGAGGGGGGGGGTACGAGAAGAAAAAGAGTGGGGGAAAAACCCGGCCGGGGGGGGGGGGGGGGGGCCCCCCCCCCCCCCCCCCCCCGCCCCGGCTGCCGTGGGCCCCGCTCGGGCCCACGGGCCCCGGCGGAGGGCCGTCCCCCTCCACCGGAGTACGGCGGGACCGCGTGGTGCGCGGTCCCGATGACGGGTCAGCCCTGCGCGGCGATCCGGGCGAGGCGCTGCGCCTCGGCCCTCGTGGAGCGGGCGACGGCGTCCTCGTCGACGTGCACCAGCCGGTTGTCCTCGACGACGGGGCGGCCGTCGACGAGGGAGAGGGTGACGGGGGCGGCGGCACCGAGGACGAGGGCGGTGACCGGGTCGGCGATGGAGGCGTGGGCGAGGGTGTCGAGCTTCCACAGCACCAGGTCGGCGAGCTTGCCGGGCTCCAGAGACCCTGTCTGGGAGGCGCGGCCGAGGACCTGCGCACCGCCGTAAGTGCCCAGGCGCAGCGCCTGTCGGGCGTTCAGCGCGGCCTCGCGGTGCGGGCCGAGACGGTTGATGAGGAGCGCGTTGCGCAGTTCGGTGTGGAGTTCACCGGACTCGTTGGAGGCGGTGCCGTCGACGCCGAGGCCCACCGGGACGCCCGCGGCGAGCATGTCGGGGACGCGGGCGATGCCGGCGGCGAGCCGCGCGTTGGAGGACGGGCAGTGGGCGACGCCGGTCCTGGTGCGCGCGAAGGCGGCGATGTCGGAGTCGTTCATATGGACGCAGTGGGCCATCCACACGTCCTCGCCGAGCCAGCCGGTGGATTCGAAGTAGTCGGTCGGGCCCATGCCGAACAGTTCGTGGCAGAACTTCTCCTCCTCCACGGTCTCGGAGCCGTGGGTGTGCATGCGCACGCCCTTGCGGCGGGCGAGTTCGGCGCCCTGCCTGAGCAGTTCGGTGGAGACGGAGAACGGCGAGCAGGGGGCGACGGCGATCTGGGTCATCGCGTCGAAGGAGGCGTCGTGGTGCCGGTCGATGGTCTCCTCGGTGGCGGCGAGGGCGCCTTCGAGGGTCTCGACGGCGAAGTCCGGGGGCAGTCCGCCGTCCTTCTCGCTGCGGTCCATGGAGCCGCGGGCGAGGGTGAAACGCACGCCGGTCTCGGAGGCGGCGCGGATGATGGCGCCGGACAGATCGCCGGACCCCTTCGGGAAGACGTAGTGGTGGTCCATGGCGGTGGTGACGCCGCCGCGCGCCATCATGGCGAGCGAGCCCTGCGCCGCAGCGTGGACCATCTGCTCGTCTATGCGCGCCCAGGTCGGGTAGAGCGCGACGAGCCAGTCGAAGAGGTTGTGGTCGGTGGCCAGGCCCCGGGTGATCCACTGGTAGAAGTGGTGGTGCGTGTTGATCAGGCCGGGGGTGACCAGGTGTCCCGTGCCGTCGACGCGGCGGACCACGTTCTCCAGGTTGCCGGGGGCCTTGCCCGCCCCGACCGACTCGATCCTGTTGCCGGCGACGACGACGTGCCCGGAGGCGTACTCGGTGTCGTGGGCGTCGACCGTCGCGACGGCACAGTTCTCGATGACGATGCGCGAAGCCGCCATGGCGGATCCTCGTTTCTTCCCGCGGGCCTGGGCCCGCTGCGTACGGATTCGGGGGTCGAGCGGGGTGACGACCGAGTCCGCTGTGCACGTGCACCCGGGTCATGACGGCTGTACGTGTCCATGGTGCGCAGATGCCCCCGCTCACCCCGGTCCCCCGGGACGGGACGCTTGTCCCGGGGGCGACGCCGGCGCGCGCGTCGGGGGTTGTCGAGGCGTGTCGTCCGGGGCGGGACGACTCGGGAGGCCGGACGGCCCGGAGGCCGGACGGCCCGGAGGCCGGACGGCCCGGAGGCCGGACGGCCCGGAGGCCGGACGGCCCGGAGGCCGGACGGCTCAGAGGTTGGTCATGTCGACGGGGATCCGGGGTTCGACGCCGTCCCGCAGGATGGTGGCCTCGATGAGGCCGTACGGGCGGTCCGCCGCGAAGTAGACCTCGTTGTCGTTCTTGAGTCCGAACGGTTCGAGGTCGACCAGGAAGTGGTGCTTGTTGGGGAGCGAGAAGCGGACCTCGTCGATCTCCGCGCGGTTGTTGATGATGCGCGCCCCCATCTGGTACAGCGTCTGCTGGAGGGAGAGCGAGTAGGTCTCCGCGAAGGCCTGGAGCATGTGCTTCCTCACCTGCTCGTAGGACTTCTCCCAGTTGGGCATCCGCTGCTCGTCGTCGGTCCAGTTGAACCGCCAGCGGCCGGACACCTGGGTGGCCAGGATGCGGTCGTACGCCTCCTGGAGCGTCGTGTACCTGTCCTTGACGTAACCCCAGAACTCGGAGTTGGTCGAGTTCATCACGACGAGGTCCTTGAGGCCGGAGACGACCTCCCAGGTGTCACCGTCGTAGGTGACCTGGGTGAGCCGGGTCTCCTGGCCCTTGCGGACGAAGGAGTGCCTGACCTCGTCGGCGCCGATGAACTTCGAGTTGGCGTCGGAGGTCTCGATGCGCTCCCAGGCGTACTCCTCGATGCGGATGCGGGCCCGGTGGATCGGCTCCTGGCCGGTCACGAAGTGGCGGGCCAGGTGGATGCCGAACTGCTCCGCGGACTCGATACCGTATTCCTTCGCGAACGCGTACACCGTGTTCTTGGTGGTGTCGGTCGGCAGGACGTTGGCGTTCGAGCCGGAGTAGTGCACCTCGTCCATGTCGCCGGACAGGGCGACCGAGACGTTCAGGTCCTTGATGTGGTGGGTGTCGCCGTCCCGCGTGATCCTGACGACGCGGTTCTCTGCTTTGCCGTACTGGTTCTGGCCGAGAATCGTGGGCATGTGTCTGCTAGCTCCCTCGGTAAACGGAGTAGCCGAACGGGTTGAGCAGCAGCGGTACGTGGTAGTGCTCGCCCGGTACGACGGCGAAGGTGATCGCCACCTCGGGGAAGAACGCACCGCTGTCCCTTGCGCGGGGGGCGTCCTGCTGCGCCTCGGCTTGCCTGTTGACGCTGTGCTTGTGCGAAGAGAAGTACGCCTCGGTCTCGAAGTCGAGACGTACCTGGGTGGTGCCCTCCGGAAGGGCCGGGAGGTCCTTGCAGCGGCCGTCCGCGTCGGTCGCCGACCCGCCGAGCGCCGCCCACTCCGCGTCGCGGCCGCTGCGGGCCGACAGGGAGACGGCGACGCCGTCGGCGGGGCGTCCGATGCTGGTGTCCAGGATGTGCGTGGACACCGACGCCGTGGTTTCCGTGCTCATGCGCTTGCTTCCTCCACAAGGCGGGTCAGCCGGATACGGTTGATCTTGCCCAGTTCGGAGCGGACGATCTCCCGCTCCTCGTCGGGAGGGTTGCCGATCCGGTCGCGGACCGCGTCCCGCATCTGCTCGCCGGTCCGGCCGGTGGCGCAGATCAAGAAGACATGACCGAACCGCTCCTGGTAGGCCAGGTTCAGTTCGAGCATCTCGGCCTTGAGCTCGTCGGAGGCGCCGGCCATCCCGCTCTGCTCGCGGGAGGAGGTCGGATCTCCGGGCTTGGGGCGCCCGATCGGCGGGTGCCCGGCCATGGCGTCCTCCAGGTCGGCCGTGGTCAGTTCCGCCATCGCGGCGTCGCTCCTGGCGAACAGCTCGTCGGCGGCGGCGTACGGTCGCCGGTCGAGGATTCTGCCCACCCAGGCCGGGCTGGAGCACACTTCCCGGAGCACGGCCGCAGCCTCGTGGTCCGGCAGGGTGTTGAACCGGGCGAGGCCCGTTGAAGAGGTCGAAGTCACGGGAGCCTCCGTGGCCGGTGTGCTGAACGGGCTGCGGACAGCTAACGCCCTGCACCGACAATTCGTCAACACTTTGTTGAAACTTTGGCGCGGCAGAAGCCGCCGTCCTCACGGGTGGGCGGCGGCTCGGGGCGATCGCGTCCTACGCCGCCGGCTACTCGCTCTTGGCGGCGTTTTCCCTGTTCAGGTAGTTGTAAACGGTGAACCGGCTGACCCCGAGCGCGCCGGCCACGGTCTCCACGCCGTGCCGTACCGAGAAGGCGCCCCGCGCCTCCAGGGCCCGGACGACGCCTTGCTTGGTCTTGCGGTCGAGCCGGGACAGCGGCATGCCGTGTCGGCGCTCCATGGCGGCCAGGATGTGGTCCAGCGATTCGGAGAGCTGCGGAAGCCGGACCGCGAGCACCTCCTCGCCCTCCCAGCTCAGTACCACGTCGTCGCGGCCCGCCTCCCGGGGCAGGAGGATCTCCCCGCCCATGGCGTCCACCAGCGGCTTGACCGCGGTCACGAACGGGTGGTCGGCGGGCCCGGTCATTCCCCGTCCTCCCCGATCACGTTCACCTGGAGGGAGACACGGGTGGCACCGGCCTCCAGGGCCTTGCGCAGCATCGTGTCGACAGCGGTGAGCACCTCGTCGGCACCCCCTTCGGCCGTGTTGCCGAACGGGCCGACGTCCACCGCGTCCAGGTCCGCCGTCTGCACGACCTCCCGTGCGACCAGGGCGTGCCTCGGAGCCTCGTCCAGGTCGAAGGGTTCGGTCGTGAACTCCACTCTCAGTCGCACCATGCCCAGAGCGTAGCCGGGACCCGCCGCCGGGCCGGCCGCCCCGGCCGGGAGGAACGGCCGTGCCCGACGTGACGGCCCGCCCGACCGCGCGCGTCCACGGTGGCCGCCCTCCCGCCCCGTCACGCCGCCGCCCCGTCCGGTCACGCCGCCGTCACGCTCGCGTCACGCCCTCACGGCCAGACTGTCCACAGTCCGGAGGGTCCGTTGCGCCCACGCCCGTCGCGCAAGGAAGAAGGATGAAGGATGAACCGGCAGCATCGTCTCGCACTCCTCAGCCCACTGGTGGTCTCCTCGCTGGCCTTGGCGCCCGCGTTCGGCGCACAGGCGTCCGCATCGGAGGTCACCGCTCCGGACCGCGGCAACCGGCCCTCCTGCGAACTCGTCGCGGTGGGCAAGAAGGACAACCCCAAGTTCAACCTGGTCCTCAGCGGCTTCCCCTCACGCGTCAGCGTGGTTGCCAAGTCGGAGGAGGAAACCGTTCAGGGCCAGACGAACAGGAGCGGCAACCGCTCGTTCCGGGACGTGGCGTTCTCCAAGTACACCGTGTCCTTCAAGGTCAAGGGCCAGAACAGGAGCGTGCCCTGTGACGCACCTCCTGCGCCGCCGCAGCCGGCCGTGGACATCAACGACGTGGACCTGACGGCGCCTGCCCCACCCACGGTCAACTGCGACGTGGTGAACAAGGTGAACGTGACCGCCAACCTGACCGGCACGGGTAAGGGCAAGACATCCCTCCAGTGGACCCAGAGCAGCGGAGGCAAGGTGAGCATCCAGCTGGTCGATTTCACCGCGCCCACGACAAACGTGACCATGGCGGTGAACACCCCCAAGCGGGCCGCGGCGGCGATAAAGGTGATGACTTTCCCGGTTTCGGCGAAGGCTCCGAGCGGAGCGTCCGACACCGTGACGGTCACCATCAACTGTCAGTGACGTACAGGGGTTGCGGGGCTCCCTCCTCCGGCAGTGACCCGGCGTCACCTCCAGGCCGTCGCGTCCGCCCCCGGCGTTCCGTTCTTCGTGAACCGGAGCCACCTCGTTCGTGAACCAGCGCCACCCGCGCCCGGATCCCGGGCGCGGGTGGTCCTGAACCAGGCACGGATGACGCCTCGCGCTCACCCCCGCGCTCACCTCGGGTTACTCGAAGGCCGGCCGGGCACGTACCGCCGACAGATCACGCCGCAGGCCCGTGACGCCCGCCGCCGCACTCGACGAAGCGCCCCCTGAACTGGGACATCGCAGGACCGGACAGGTTCTGCGACGACTCGTTCCGGGGCGCTTTTCCGTGTCCGCTCTTGACAGCCCCACCACCCCGCAGGCAATCTTCCATCAAGCAGAAACAAACTTCCGCAATACGGAAGGAGCGCGGACTCCAGATGACCCGCTTCTCAGACGTCGGAGCCGCGGAGCAGCGCTTCGATGTGAATCTGTCGATCCTCTTCACGGAACTCCCGCTGCTGGAGCGCCCCGCGGCGGCCGCCGCGGCCGGCTTCACCGCGGTCGAGCTGTGGTGGCCCTGGACCGGCACCCCCACTCCCCCGCAGGACGAACTCGACGCTCTGAAGAAGTCGCTCGACGACGCCGGGGTGCTGCTGACGGGACTGAACTTCTACGCCGGCCGGCTGCCCGGACCGGACCGCGGGGCGCTGTCCGTACCGGGCGAGGAGTCCGACCGCTTCCGTGCCAACATCGACGTCGCGGCGGACTTCGCCGCCTCGGTCGGCTGCCGGGCGCTCAACGCGCTGTACGGCAACCGCGTCGAGGGCGTCGACCCGGCCGTCCAGGACGAACTCGCACTGGAGAACCTGGCCCTGGCGGCCCGCGCCGCACACCGCGTCGGCGCGGTCCTGCTGATCGAGACGCTCAACCGGCCGGAGTCGCCGCTCTACCCGCTGGTGAGCGCGCCCGCCGCGATCGAGGTCGTGGACCGGGTCAACGCCGCGACGGGGCTGGGCAACGCCAAGTTCCTGCTGGACGTCTACCACCTGTCGATGAACGGCGAGGACGTCGCCGCGGTCATCGACGCGTACGCCGGCCGGACCGGCCATGTGCAGATCGCGGACAACCCCGGCCGCGGCGCCCCGGGCACCGGAGCGCTTCCGTTGGAGGACCTGCTCGGCCGCCTGAGGCAAGCCGGCTACGACGGCTGGATCGGCCTGGAGTACAAGGCCGGTGACCGACCGAGCGCCGAGTCCTTCGACTGGCTGCCCGTCGCCGCGCGCGCCGCTTCGCGCTGACGTTCCCTCCGTACCACCGCTCCGAGAGAGGCACCCGATGAGCAACCTCCCCAAGATCGCCTGGATCGGCCTCGGGATCATGGGCTCGCCCATGTCCGAGAACCTGATCAAGGCGGGATACCAGGTCACCGGCTACACCCTGGAGCAGGACAAGCTGGACCGTCTCGCGGCCGCCGGCGGCACCGCCGCCTCCTCCGTCGCCGAGGCCGTGGAGGACGCCGACGTCGTCATCACGATGGTCCCGGCGTCCCCGCAGGTCGAAGCCGTCGCCTACGGCACGGACGGGATCCTGGAGAACGCGAGGCGGGGCGCCCTGCTGATCGACATGTCGTCGATCACCCCGCAGACCTCCGTGGACCTGGCGGGGAACGCCGCCGGGAAGGGGATCCGCGTGCTGGACGCCCCGGTGTCCGGCGGTGAGGCCGGCGCCGTGGAGGCCGTACTGTCGATCATGGTCGGTGGCGAACAGGCCGACTTCGACGAGGCGCGGCCGATCCTGGAGGCCCTCGGCCGGACCATCGTGCTGTGCGGTCCGCACGGCTCGGGCCAGACGGTGAAGGCCGCCAACCAGCTGATCGTGGCGGTGAACATCCAGGCCTGCGCCGAGGCCGTGGTCTTCCTGGAGAAGTCCGGAGTGGACCTGGAGGCCGCGCTCGACGTCCTGAACGGCGGCCTGGCCGGCTCCACGGTGCTCACGCGCAAGAAGCCCAACTTCCTGAACCGCGACTTCAAGCCGGGCTTCCGGATCGACCTGCACCACAAGGACATGGGCATCGTCACCGACGCCGCCCGCAACGTCGGCGCGGCGCTCCCGGTCGGCTCCGTGGTCGCCCAGCTCGTCGCGTCGCTGCGCGCCCAGGGCGACGGCGGCCTGGACCACTCGGCCCTGCTGCGCTCCGTCGAGCGCCTCTCGGGCCGGCCGGCCGCCTGAGCCGCGGCGGCTCCCCCGGGGTCCGGCCCCACCCCCGCGACATCCGGGCCGTGGCTGCGCCGACACCTGTCCCGTCGCGCCCAAGCGCAGCCGCGGCCCGGATCCACACCCCAGACTTCAACAAACTGTTGACGCTCTCGCCGAGGCGAACCTACGCTCCAGACACTCTCCCAGCTGCCCTTGGGCCCTGCGCCCCGGCAGCTCCCGCACGGAAGGTCACCATGTCGAAGCGCGTGCTCACGACCGAATCCGGCGCCCCGGTCGCCGACAACCAGAACTCCGCCACCGCCGGCGTCGGCGGCCCGCTCCTCCTCCAGGACCAGCACCTGCTGGAGAAGCTCGCCCGGTTCAACCGCGAGCGCATCCCCGAGCGCGTGGTGCACGCCCGCGGCTCCGGCGCGTACGGCCGGTTCGAGGTGACCGACGACGTCACCGGCTACACCCACGCGGACTTCCTGAGCGCCGTCGGCAAGCGCACCGAGGTCTTCCTCCGGTTCTCCACGGTCGCCGACTCGCTCGGCGGCGCGGACGCGGTCCGCGACCCGCGCGGCTTCGCGGTGAAGTTCTACACCGAGCAGGGGAACTACGACCTGGTCGGCAACAACACCCCGGTGTTCTTCGTCAGGGACCCGGTCAAGTTCCCCGACTTCATCCACTCCCAGAAGCGCGACCCCTTCACGGGCCGTCAGGAGCCGGACAACGTCTGGGACTTCTGGGCCCACGCCCCCGAGGCGACGCACCAGATCACCTGGCTGTTCGGCGACCGCGGCATCCCCGCCTCGTACCGCCACATGAACGGCTACGGCTCCCACACCTACCAGTGGACCAATGCCTCGGGCGAGGCCTTCTTCGTCAAGTACCACTTCAAGACCAACCAGGGCATCCGCTGCCTGAGCGGTGAGCAGGCCGCTGAGGTCGTCGGCCAGGACGCCGCCTCGCACCAGACGGACCTGCTGCAGGCCATCGAGCGCGGGGTGAACCCGTCCTGGACCCTTTACGTCCAGATCATGCCCGCCGCCGAGGCCGCGGACTACCGGTTCAACCCGTTCGACCTCACCAAGGTGTGGCCGCACGCCGACTACCCGCTGCAGCGGGTCGGCCGGCTGGTCCTGGACCGCAATCCGGACAACGTGTTCGCCGAGGTCGAGCAGGCCGCGTTCTCCCCGAACAACTTCGTCCCGGGCATCGGCCCCTCCCCGGACAAGATGCTCCAGGGCCGTCTGTTCGCCTACGCGGACGCCCAGCGCTACCGTCTCGGCGTCAACCACACCCAGCTGCCGGTGAACGCGCCGAAGGCGACGGCCGCGGACAACTACGGCCGGGACGGCTTCATGGCCACCCGCAACGGATCGCGGCACGACAGGAACTACGAGCCCAACTCGTACGCGGGTCCGGCGCAGACCGGCGCACCGCTCTCCGCGCCGCTCGCGGTGGCCGGCTGGACCGGTACCCACGCCGCCCCGGCCCACACCAAGGACGACGACTTCCTCCAGGCCGGCGAGCTCTACCGGCTGATGTCGGCGGACGAGAAGTCCCGCCTGATCGCGAACATCGCCGGCAGCCTGTCCCAGGTCACCCGCGACGACATCGTCGAGAAGAACCTCGCCCACTTCCACGCCGCCGACCCCGAGTACGGCAAGCGCGTCGAGGAAGCGGTCGGCGCCCTGCGCGAGGACTGAGCGGCGAACAGACGGCGCCGGTGGGACGACGGGAGGTCAGCCCACCGGCGCGGTCCGCCGTCGGCCCGGTACGAGGGGTGGCCGGCGGAACGGACGGCCCGGGGACCGTGGCGGCACGGCGATGCCAGTGCGGTGGTCGAGGTGCGCACCGGCTCCCTTCCTGACGTGAAGGAAGGGCCGCCGGGGCACCGATCGCCTCCGCCGCGGTCCTCGGAGCCCCTCAGCCCGGCACCCCTCGGATCCAGCCCCGCCCGGCGGCGCGAACGTCCTGTCGCGCCGGCCTCGCACCGTCGGGCGGCAACAACGCGACGCGGCACGGTCTACGGTCCCGTCCCCCGCGTCCGACGACCGGGGCCCGACCCACGCATCAGGGGTCGGGCCCGGTCATGCGCCCTCCACCCGTTGCGCGGCGTTCCCCACGGCGCGCTCGTCGTCCGCCCTCAATCGTTCGACGGCCCTGGCCAGTCGGGCGGCGCGGCCCTTCGCCGTCCTGGCCTTCAGCAGCGGGAGCATCACCTGGTACCTGCCGGTCCTGCCCAGCCCGTCGAACGCGGCCTTCGCACGCTCGTCCCGGTCCAGCGCCGCCGCGAGATCGGGCGGGACCGTGGCCGTGCGCTGCGAGGCGTAGGCGGCGTCCCAGCGGCCGTCCGCCCGTGCGGCGCGCACCTCGGCGAGACCGGGGTCCCGCATGCGCCCCGCGGCCGTCAGTGCCTCCACCTTGGCGATGTTGACCTGCGACCATGCGCTCCGCCGGCGGCGGCGGGAGATCCTCTGCAGATAGTGGACCTCGTCGTACGCCCGGCGCTGACCGTCGATCCAGCCGAAGCAGAGGGCGACGTCGATCACCTGTTGCGGCGTCACCGAGGCCACCCCGGACCCCTTCTTGGCGAGCTTCAGCCAGACGCACCGCTGCCTTCCGTGGTTCCCGGCCAGCCAGGACTCCAGCCCCGCCTCGTCATGGAAGGCGAGGACCCGCACACCGTCGAGCGATTCCATGGCCCGACGGTACGTCGGATACAGGACAGTTCCCGGCCTCCATCCATGGCGGTGAAGACGCGAGGGCCCCCGTCCGCGAATGCGGGACGGGGGCCTCCTGCGCCAGGCCGGACCTCCTGCCCGGGCCGGACCGGCTGCTGCCGGGTCAGCCGAGCGGCCGGATCGCGGTGGGCGCATGGCCCGGCTCGGTGGCGAGCTCCTCGAACTCCGAGACGTCGCCGATGTCCGCGGTGCGGCTCATCGAGATGTTGGTGATCCGCTCCAGGATCGCCTCGACCACGACCGGGACCCGGTGTTCGGCGGCGAGCTTCTTGGCCTCCTCGAAGGCCGGCAGCAACCGGTCCGGTTCGGTGACCCTGATGGCCTTGCAGCCCAGGCCCTCGGCGACCTTGACGTGGTCGACGCCGTAGACACCGATCTCCGGCGAGTTGATGTTCTCGAATTCCAGATTCACCTGGAAGTCGATGTCCAGGCCGATCTGGGCCTGGCGGATCAGGCCCAGGTAGGAGTTGTTCACCAGGACGTGGACGTAGGGGATCCGGTGCTGTGCGCCGACCGCCAGCTCCTCGATCATGAACTGGAAGTCGTAGTCGCCGGAGAGCGCGACGACCTGCGCCTCCGGGTCCGCCTTGGCGACGCCGAGCGCGGCCGGGATGGTCCAGCCGAGCGGGCCCGCCTGGCCGCAGTTGATCCAGTGCCGCGGCTCGTACACGTGCAGCATCTGCGCGCCGGCGATCTGGGAGAGGCCGATCGTGGTGACGTAACGGGTCTCCGGGCCGAACGCCTTGTTCATCTCCTCGTAGACGCGCTGCGGCTTGAGCGGCACGTCGTCGAAGTGCGTGCGCCGCTGCAGCGTGGCCTTGCGCTCCTGGGTGGAGGTGATCCACTCGGACCGGTCCGGCAGCCCGCCGGCGGCCTTCAGCTCCTTGGCGACCTCGACGAAGAGTTCCAGGGCCGCCGCGGCGTCCGAGGTGATGCCGTAGTCCGGCGGGAAGATCTTGCCGATCTGGGTGGGCTCGATGTCGACGTGCACGAACTTCCGGCCGCGGGTGTAGACGTCGAGCTTGTAGCCGGTGTGGCGGTTCGCCCAGCGGTTGCCGATGCCGAGGACGAAGTCGGACTCCAGGAAGTTCGCGTTGCCGTAGCGGTGCGAGGTCTGGAGGCCGACCATGCCCGCGTTCAGCTCGTGGTCGTCGGGGATCGTGCCCCAGCCCATCAGGGTCGGGATGACCGGGGTGCCGGTGGTCTCGGCGAACTCGACCAGCAGGCCGGAGGCGTCGGCGTTGATGATGCCGCCGCCGGCGACGATCAGCGGGCGCTCCGACGCCAGCAGGAAGCCGAGCGCCTTCTCGATCTGGGCGCGCGTCGCGGCGGGCTTGTAGACGGGCAGTGGCTCGTACGTCTCCGGGTCGAACTCGATCTCGGTCTGCTGGACGTCGATCGGCAGGTCGATGAGGACCGGTCCGGGGCGGCCGGAGCGCATCAGGTGGAATGCCTGCTGGAAGACGCCGGGGACCTGGGCCGCCTCCAGGACGGTCGTGGCGGCCTTGGTGACCGGCTTGGCGATCGAGGCGATGTCGACGGCCTGGAAGTCCTCCTTGTGGATCACCGTGGTGGGCGCCTGGCCGGTGATGCACAGGATCGGGACCGAGTCGCCGATGGCGGAGTACAGGCCGGTGATCATGTCCGTACCGGCCGGGCCGGACGTACCGATGCAGACGCCGATGTTGCCCGGGGCCGTGCGGGTGTAGCCCTCGGCCATGTGCGAGGCGCCCTCGACATGGCGGGCGAGCGTGTGCTCGATGCCGCCGCCCTCCTTGAGGGCTTTGTAGAAGGGGTTGATCGCCGCGCCCGGCACACCGAACGCGTTCGTCACGCCTTCCCGCTTGAGGATCTCGACTGCGGCTCGGGCGGCGGTCATTCGAGGCATGGATGCTCCTGCTTCGGCCTGGCGGATCGTGCTCTGTCGCGCCACCTGAGAGCTGCGATTCCGGGATACGGAAATTCAGTTCTGCTATATGGAAGTAACTTAGGGCGTGGCGATACGGGCGTCAAGGGATCCACGAAGTGGCCACCCGACACCCGTTCGATGGAGGACGATGGGCACGCGGGCCCGAATCCCGGGCAGCCGCATCCCCGGAAGGACGGAGGACTCCTGGGGGAACTCCTGGGGAACTCCGGGGAGAACGCCGGGAAGTTCCCGGAGCGCTCCGGGGAGTTCCGGACGGACGGCACGCCCCGGGAGGCCGTGGAGATCCGGGAAGAAGTCCGGGACGGCTCGGGAGGAAGTCCGGGGACGCCCCGGGGAGAAGTCCGGGGACGACTACTCGGAGGGGAGGACGGCGAGTCATGGAGGAAACCGTTCCGGTGCGCTGCCCGGCATGCCGCCGGAACCACGCCTACGCTGCTCCGGCCTATCCGTGCGCCTGCGGCAGGCCCGTCACCCCGCCGCTGGTACGTGGCGGAACGCCCGAGCCGATCACTCACCGGACCTGGGACGAGGACTGGGTGACCGTGCGCTGCGAGGCCTGCGGGCGCTGCGGCGAGTGGCCTCAACCCGAGCACGGCTGCCCGTGCGGAACCGTGCTGCGCATCCCGGTCGGGCCGGTCGCCGCCGCGGGCCACGGGGGCTCCTCCGCACGGCGCGCTCCGGCGGACGGGTACCGGCGGACCGCCTCGGACGCCGGGCAGAACGAGGACCCCGCCGACGCCGTCGACCCCGTCGGCAGCCGCGGCGCGGGGGCGGCCGGAACCGGCTCCGGATCCCGGACGGGCCCGGAAACGCGGACGGGCCCGGGAGCGCGGACCGGGGCGGGAGCCGGAAGCAGCACGGATGCCGGAAGCACCACGGGGGCCGGAAGCAGCACAGGAGCCGCAGGCACCACAGGTCCGACTCGGGGCGGCACCGGGGCCTGGGCCGCCCCCGGGCTCAACCCGGACGGCGGCCCGCGCCAGAAGGTCTCCCCCGCCCGGAGACGGCAGGCCTTCCGCCCGGTGACGATCCGCAGCTCACGGGACGCCGTCACCGCCGCCGCACGCTATCTGCGCTGGCTCGGCTTCCGTGACGTCCTCCAGGCCGAGCGCCACCCCGCCTCCGGTATCGACCTGCGCGGACCGGGCGTCGTGGCCCAGGTCGACCCGGCGAACGGGCCGACCGCGGTGCGCGACGTCGAATGCCTCTGGCTGAACGGTCTCAGCACCTCCGCGACCGGCGTCTTCTTCTCCCTCTACGGCTACTCACCCGAAGCCCGCTCACGGGCCGAGCAGTTGCACGTCCCGCTGTTCGTCCTGGACCTCACGGGCACACCGCAGCCCGTGAACGGAGCCGCGGAGGAATTGGTGTCGACGGGAACGTGACCCCGGTGGTGCACTGGGCCGCGTGCTGATCCGAACCGTCCGCCCGGCGGACCTTCCCCTTCTCCAGGACATCGAGCGCGCAGCCGGGGAGCCGTTCCGCGCCCTCGGCATGGACGCCGTCGCCGACGACGAACCACCGTCCCTCGACATGCTCGCCGGATACATGCGGGCGGCCCGCGCCTGGACGGCCGTGGACGCCGAGGACCGTCCCGTCGCATATCTGCTCTCCGACCCGGTCGACGGGGCCGCGCACATCGAGCAGGTGTCGGTCCACCCGCGAGCGTCGCGCCGGGGCGTCGGACGCGCACTCGTCGGTCACCTGGAGGCGCTCGCCCGCGCAGAGGGCATGGCGGCGCTCACACTCACCACGTTCGTCGACGTGCCGTGGAACGCCCCCTACTACGAGCGGCTGGGCTTCCGGCAGCTCGACGACGCCGAACTGGGCCCGGAGCTGCGGGAGATCCGGCGGCTGGAAGCCGCACACGGACTCGACCGATGGCCGCGGGTGTGCATGCGCCGCCCTCTCCGGACGCCGTGATCCGGCGGGCGCACGCAGTCCGGCAAAGGCAGGTGTCCGGCACGGACGGGTGTCAGGCACGGACGGGTGTCAGGCAAGCAGGAGTGGCCGGCCGGTGCGGGTGTCGGTCCGGGGGTCCGGCGGTCCGGCAAGCCCCCGCCCGCGGTCTCAGCGTGCGGCGGCGACCCCCACGGCGTGGCGCTCGCGCAGTTCGACCTTCCTGACCTTGCCGCTCACCGTCATGGGGAACGCGTCCAGGACCACCAGCCGGCGCGGGATCTTGTAGTGGGCGAGCTGCTCGCGGCAGTACGCCGTGACGTCGTCCAGGGTCGGCGGATCGGCCGGGTCCCGGGCGATCACGCAGGCGAGGATCTCCTCGCCGTACCGCTCGTCCGGGACGCCGACCACCTGCACATCGGCGATCTTCGGATGCCCGTACAGGAACTCCTCGATCTCCCGCGGATAGACGTTCTCGCCGCCTCTGATGATCATGTCCTTGATACGGCCGACGATCTGCGCGTAGCCGTCCTCGCGGATCACGGCCAGGTCCCCGGTGTGCATCCACCGGCCGGCGTCGACGACCTGGGCGGTCTTCTCCGGCTCGTTCCAGTAGCCGAGCATCACGCTGTAGCCGCGGGTGCAGAGTTCACCGGCCGCGCCGCGCGGCAGGGTCACGCCGCTGACCGGGTCGATCACCTTGACCTCGATGTGGGGCAGCGCGTACCCGACCGTGCCGGTCCGGCGCTCCAGGTCGTCGTCCCGGCGCGTCTGGGTGGAGACGGGGGAGGTCTCGGTCATGCCGTAACAGATCGACACCTCGCTCATGTTCATCTCGGCGACGACCCGCTTCATCACCTCCACCGGACAGGGGGAGCCGGCCATGATCCCGGTGCGCAGCGAGGAGAGGTCGTACATGTCGAAGTCGGGCAGGTTCAGCTCCGCGATGAACATCGTCGGCACCCCGTACAGCGAGGTGCAGCGTTCCTGTGCCACCGCGTGCAGAGTCGCCGCCGGGTCGAACGACGGCGCCGGGATGACGATGCACGCGCCGTGGGAAGTGGCGCCGAGGTTGCCCATCACCATGCCGAAGCAGTGGTAGAACGGCACCGGCAGACAGACCCGGTCCTCCTCGGTGTAGCCGAGCGTCTCCCCCACGAAATAGCCGTTGTTGAGGATGTTGTGGTGGGAGAGGGTGGCGCCTTTGGGGAAGCCGGTGGTGCCGGAGGTGTACTGGATGTTGACGGGGTCGTCGCAGGACAGTTCTGCCTCGCGCGCCGCGAGGGCCTCCTCGCCGGTCCCGTCCGCCGAGCCGATCAGCTCGTCCCAGGTCGGGTCGCCGATGAAGTGGACGACCCGCAGCCCGGGGCAGTCGCCCCGCACCTGCTCGACCATCGCCCGGTAGTCGCTCGTCTTGTGCGCGAGGGAGGCGATCAGCAGCGAGATCCCGGCCTGCTGGAGCACGTACTCCAACTCGTGCGCGCGGTACGCCGGATTGATGTTCACCATGATCGCGCCGATCCGCGCGGTGGCGTACTGGACGAGCACCCACTCGGGACAGTTGACCGCCCAGATGCCGACCCGGTCGCCCTTGGCGACACCGCTGCCGATCAGCGCCCGCGCCAGCCGGTCGACGTCCGCCCGGAACTCGGCGTACGTCCAGCGCCGCCCGGACGGCACGTCGACCAGTGCCTCGCGTCCGGGGAAGGCCGCGACGGTCCGGTCGAGGTTGCGGCCGATGGTCTCGCCGAGCAGCGGTGTGCTGCCGGTACCGTGCACATACGACTGCGTCGTCGTGGTCATCGCAGGTCCCCTTCGTCGTACTCGGCGGACGAGCCGGCGGCGGTGCGCTCGCGCAGCTCGATGCGGCGGATCTTGCCCGAGACGGTCTTCGGCAGTTCGGCGAACTCGAGCTTGCGGATGCGCTTGTACGGGGCGAGCACGGCACGGGAGTGCTCGAAGATCGCCTTCGCGGTGCCGGCGTCCGGCACCCAGCCCGCGGCGAGCACGACGTACGCCTTGGGGACGGCGAGCCTCACCGGGTCGGGCGAGGGCACGACGGCGGCCTCGGCGACCGCCGGGTGCTCCAGCAGCGCGCTCTCCAGCTCGAACGGCGAGATCTTGTAGTCGGACGCCTTGAACACGTCGTCGGCGCGCCCGACGTACGTGATGTAGCCGTCGCCGTCGCGGGATCCGATGTCCCCGGTGCGGTAGAAGCCCTCGGCCATCGCCTCGGCCGTGCGCTCCGCGTCGCCGTGGTAGCCGGTCATCAGTCCGACCGGCCGGGCGGACAGGTCGAGGGCGATCTCGCCCTCGGGCGCTCCGGGTTTGCCCGTCACCGGGTCGAGGAGCTCCACCGTGAATCCGGGGGTGGGCCGCCCCATCGAGCCCGGTTTCAGCAGTTGGCCCGGCGTGTTGGCGACCTGCACCGCCGTCTCGGTCTGGCCGAAACCGTCCCTGATCGTGACGCCCCAGGCCCGCCGGACCGCGTCGATGACCTCGGGGTTCAGTGGCTCGCCCGCAGCGACGACCTCACGCGGCGGGGTCCGCAGCTGGGTCAGGTCGGCCTGGATCAGCATCCGCCACACGGTCGGCGGTGCGCAGAAGCTGGTGACGCCCGCCCGGTCCATCTCGGCCATCAGCCGGGTCGCGTCGAACCGCGCGTAGTTGTGGATGAAGACGGTCGCCTCGGCGTTCCACGGCGCGAAGAGGTTGGACCAGGCGTGCTTCGCCCAGCCCGGCGAGGAGATGTTGAGGTGCACGTCGTCGGGCTGCAGCCCGATCCAGTACATGGTCGCCAAATGGCCCACGGGATACGACACATGGGTGTGCTCGACGAGTTTGGGGCGGGCCGTGGTGCCGGAGGTGAAGTAGAGCATCAGCGGGTCGTCGGCGCGGGTGACGCCGTCCGGCTCGAACTCCTCGGAGGCCGTGCCGTCCGGGTCCTCGTACCGGAGCCAGCCCTCGACGTCCCCGCCGACCGCGATGCGCGTGTACGTGCCGGGCACGTCCGCGAACTTCCCGGTGTCCTCGGAGCGGACGATCACATGGCGGGCGGCGCCGCGGTCGATCCTGTCCCGGAGGTCGGCCGGGCCGAGCAGAGTCGTGGCCGGGATGACCACGGCGCGCAGCTTCATCGCGGCGAGGGCGGTCTCCCACAGTTCGCGCTGGTTGCCGAGCATCACCACGATGCGGTCCCCGGCCCGCACGCCCAGCCCGCGCAGCCGGTTGGCCAGCACGTTCGACCGCGCCGCCATCTCCTGGAACGAGATCCTCGTCTCCCGGCCGTCCTCCTCGACGATGTGCAGGGCGTCCCGTGCGTTGCCCCGGGCGATCACGTCGAACCAGTCCAGTGCCCAGTTGAACCGCTCGAGCCGCGGCCAGGCGAACCCCTGGTACGCCGTGCGGTAGTCCTCCCGGTGCCGCAGCAGGAAGTCCCGTGCAGCCCGGAACTCCTCCGTCGCGCCGCCCTCCGTCATCTCTTCTCCTCCTTGCCGTAACACCGCTCGCCATCGTGTAATCAGTGACGCAGGTCTCACTACCCCCGTTCGGGGGGTGATGCCCTGACGACCGAAACCGAGCCCTGCCGAGGTGAACCCTCATCGACGCTGTGGAGATACGGGCAGCCTTGCTCCGGCTGCGCCGCGGTACCGGGCTCCCCGTCGCCTTCGGGGGGCTGCTCACGGATCCGCGGCAGCTGCGGATCGCCGAACTGACCGGCGCGGCGACCGGCGCGCTGCGCGGACTCACCGTGTCCGCGGGCACCGGCCTCGGCGGCAAGGCCGTGGCGCTGGGCCGGCCCTGCGCCGTGACCGACTACCGCTCCTCGCGGCACATCAGCCACGAGTACGACGGCGCGGTCGCCGCCGAGGGCCTGCACGCCGTCCTCGCGGTCCCCGTCGTCGTACGGCGACAGGTGCGCGGCGTGCTCTACGGGGCACTCCGCAGCCCGCTCCCCCTCGGCGAACGCACGTTCGATGCGGCTGTCGCGGCGGCCCGCGACGTGGAGCAGGCGCTCGTGGCGCGGGCGGAGGCACAGCGGCTGCTGACGGAGACCGCCGACAAGCCACCGGTGGCCTCGTCCGCCGCCTGGGAGGAGGTACGGGCCGCCCACGCGGAGCTACGGGCACTGGCCCCGCAGGTCCTCGACGCGGAGCTGCGCGAGCGGCTGCTCGCCGTGTGCGGCCGCCTGGAGGGCGCGGCCGGTCCGGCGGGCGCCCCCGTGGCGCCCGGAGCCGTGCTGACGCCGCGCGAGGTCGACGTCCTGACCCGCGTCGCGGCGGGCGCCACGAACGCGGCGGCGGCCGACCGGCTCGGTCTGCGCCCCGAGACGGTGAAGGGCTACCTGCGATCGGCCATGCGCAAGCTGGGCGCACACACCCGTTTGGAGGCGGTGGTGGCCGCGCGACGTACGGGGCAGCTCCCTTAGGTTCCGACGGCGGGCCGGACCACCCCTGGACGGGCTCACCCCCGGAGCGGCCCACCCCTGGGTGGGCTCCCCGGCCGGTTCACCCCCGGAGCGGCTCACCTCCGGGTGGGCTCCCCGGGCCGGCTCACCCGCGACCGGCTCATCCGGCCACCTCGGTGAAGCGCAGATCACGGGCCGGGGCCTTCGTCATGGCCGTCAGGAGGCGATGCCCCTCCTCGGCGATCTCGTCGCGCTGGGCCCGGGTCGGAGGGGCGAAGGTCTCCACCGTGAGGATCGCCCGCTCCTTCGTCTCCTCGACCCGCCACAGGCCGGCGAGGAAGCCGTCGACGAGCAGCGTGCAGTGGCCCGTGTTCCCCCTCCAGGCGCGGCCCTTGCAGGCGGCGGGGACGACCCGTGTGCGGTCGGCATGCGAGAGGAGCAGATTGTCGAACTCGGGGAGGAAGCGCGGGGGCGCCGGGACGTCCGCGTCGGGGCGGGGCGCGTCCGGAAGGTCGAAGAGCTCGACGCCGTTCTCGTCCCGGTAGGTGACCAGCCCCGGCCGGAGCGCGTCGAAGACCTCCGAGAGGCGGGTCAGCCCCGCCCAGATCTGCATGTCCTTCACCGAGGCCGGACCGAACGCCGCGAGGTACCGCAGGACGGTCTCCCCGGCCGCAGCCGGCGGCTCGGCCGGCCTGCCCAGCCAGTGCTCGGCGGTGGTGAGCGCCACCTGCGCGCTCCTGCGCCACAGGCCGCGCGGGGTGACCTGGACGAGGGGCAGCGTGCAGCGCGCCGCGACGGACAGGGAGAGCGGATCCGCGTCGGGCCACCGGACGAGCAGGGCCTCCCGGAGCTCCTTCATCGTGCGGGGCCGCTCCTCGACGAGGTCACGGGTGATCGCGGCCAGCTCGTCCAGGTCGACGCCGTGCAGGCCCCTGCGGAACAGCTTGATCTCCCGGTCGCGGGCCGGCTGGACCAGCGGGCGGAGCCTGAGTGCGTCGCCGGCGGTGTGCAGGTGGATCGTGGAACGGATGGTGACCATACGGACGGCCGCGCGTGACTCCAGCAGCGCCGAGAGCTCCTGTGGATCGAAACCGGCCAGCCGGGCGTGCAGCTGGAAGTACGGTGGCTTCACGTTCTGGGCCTGGAGCCCGACGAGGTGCCGCACCGCGTTCTCCACTCCCATCGCGCTGCGGCGCAGGAGAAGCTGCCGGTCCAGGGTGGCGCGGTTCAGCGCGCGCGTGCCGAGTACGGGGGCCTTCGTGGTCCGCTTCGTCATGCCGGCACGCTACTGGCAGCTGCGGACAGGATCGGTCCGCAATCGGCGCGCCGAGCGTGCCGTGCCCGCACGGTTCGGTCCGTATATCCTGCTCCGTGCCCCACGGACGTACGGTCGACGCGGGAGGTGAGTGCCGGGATGTCCGAGCGAAGCGTGTCCCCCAGGAAGCATTCCTGGCGCAGATACTCCCACTCCCCCGCGCAGCCCCCCGGCGCGCCGGGACCGTCGGCCCCGCAGCCGGCGCCTCCCGTCACGCCGGGCGCCGCGGGCCCCGCGGTGAGCAACGGCAGCATCGTGCAGGCGGCCCTCTACCGCGACGGCCACCGGGCCGCGTCCCCGGCCTCGCTGGCCGAAACCTTCCGCCGGCTGCGGGAACAGCCAGACGGCATGGCCTGGATCGGTCTGCACCGGCCCACCTCCGAGGAGCTCCACTCCCTCGCCGACGAGTTCGACCTTCACCCGCTCGCCGTCGAGGACGCCCTCGAAGCCCACCAGCGCCCCAAACTGGAGCGCTACGGCGACACCCTCTTCGTCGTCCTGCGGGCCGCCCGCTACCTGGACGCTCCGGAGGAGGTCGACTTCGGGGAGCTCCACGTCTTCGTCGGCGTCGACTTCGTCATCACGGTCCGCCACGGCGCCGCCCCCGACCTCTCCGCGGTGCGCCGCCGCATGGAGGAGACCCCCGAACTGCTCGCCCTGGGCCCCGAGGCCGTCCTCTACGCCATCCTCGACGCGGTCGTCGACGGCTACGCCCCGGTCGTCGCCGGCGTCCAGAACGACATCGACGAGATCGAGACCGAGGTCTTCCGCGGCGACCCCGAGGTCTCCCGCCGGATCTACGAACTCTCCCGCGAGGTCGTCGAGTTCCAGCGCGCCACCCGTCCCCTGGTCGGCATGCTCCACAGCCTCATGGCCGGCTTCGCCAAATACGGCACGGACGAGGAACTCCAGCGCTACCTCCGCGACGTCGCCGACCACGTCACCCACACCAGCGAGCGCGTCGACGGCTTCCGCCAGGCCCTCACCGAGATCCTCACCGTCAACGGCACCCTCGTCACCCAGCAGCAGAACGCCGAGATGCGTGCCCTCGCGGAGGCCGGCTTCGAACAGAACGAGGAGATCAAGAAGATCTCCGCGTGGGCGGCCATCCTCTTCGCACCCACGTTGGTGGGAACGATCTACGGCATGAACTTCCAGAACATGCCTGAGTTGAACTGGGGGTTCGGATACCCCTTCGCGATCGGGCTGATGGGGCTGGTTTGCGTCACTTTGTACGTGCTTTTCAAGCGGCGGGGGTGGCTCTAGGCGCAATGCCGATGCCGCTGGCTTGACAGGGTTCACGATTTGCTGACCTGTAGGGGAGAAGTGATGGTGATCTCGTCCACCTGCCTCCAGCAAGGCCCTGACCGGGACTTTTGCCCTCCTGCAGTCGCTGGGCAGAATCCGGGGAGAACCGGCTGACGATCCAGGTCCTGCGTCTGCGGCTTCGGTCCTGTCCCGCTTCCTGGTCAACATCCTGCCGGGCTCCCTTTCTGCACCCTCAGTCGGCCCACCAGTGGCACCAGCGGTGGCGGGACGGCGGTGTGAAAGCTCTGGCCTCCCGTTGCCCGAGCGGGTCACGGTGCCGGCTGTCCCCGCGCTGCCTCGAGAAGCTGGCCGTCTACCCGGAACAGGGCTACGACCTGCGATTCGCAATCGAGCCCAGGCCCAACGAGTCATGCGGCGACATCCTGCTGCCGGCCACCGGCCACGTCCTGGCGTTCATTGAGGAACTGGAACACCCCGAGCTCGTCGGCTTCGACCCCGAGGCCGGGCACGAGGAAACGGCCGGGCTGAACTTCGTCCACGGCATCAGCCAGGCCCTGTGGCACGGCAAGCTGTTCCACATCGCCCTCAACGGACAGCACGGGGTGCCCGAGCCCGCTGTCCCGATGCCGGCGGCCGGAGTGGACTGGCGGAGTCTGCGCCATGTGACCGTCGACGCAGACACCCTCGGGGCGCACCGGCATGGCGTTCGAACACCTCGACCAGCCGGCCCTGGAGCATCTGTACGGCGTGCGCTGACCGGCGCCTGCCCGACCGACGCGCAGGAGTCCCGTTCTGGAAATCGCCGCGCGGGATGCAAGCACCGGGCTCCCGTAAAAGTGGGCGCGCCCAGCGTGGGCGGATGCTCCACGCGGGTTCACACCGGCGGTGCCGGCACCCGGACCACCGGCGCCAGGCGCTGCGACTGGTGCGAGGAACTGGTCGGCGGCACGTGCGGACCATACGCGGCGGCAGCCTGCCTGCTTCTGCCCCGTTGCTCGCCAAGCTGTCTGCGCCTCAGAGGCTCAAGACCAGTTTGCCGCGTACCCGGCCCTCCTTGCTGATGCGGTGCGCCTCCGCGGCCTTCTCCAGCGGGAGGACGGCCTGGACCTCGACGTGGACGGCCCCGGATTCGATGAGCGTGCCGATCCGGCGCAGTGCCTCGCCGTCGGGGGTGACGATGACGCGGCGGGCCGTGATTCCGGGGAGGCGGTGCGTCTCGTCCACGGGCTCCGGGAGGGTGATGAGGGTGCCACCCGGGCGCAGCAGCCGCCATGCGGCGTGCTGCACCGGGCCTCCGACGGTGTCCAGGACGATGTCGAAGGCGGCCGCGTGGGCCAGGTCCGCCGTCGCACGGTCGACCGGCTCGTCGACGCCGAGCCGGTGCAGAAAGTCCAGGTTGCGCGCGGAAGTGGTGGCGGTGACATGCGCTCCGAGGTGCCGGGCGAACTGCACGGCGAAGTGGCCGACGCCGCCGGCGCCGGCGTGGACCAGGATCCGCTCGCCGGCTGCGATGTCCGCCGCGCGCAGTGCCTGCCATGCCGTCAGTGCGGCCAGGGGTACGGCCGCGGCTTCGGCGTAGGACAGTCCGGCCGGCTTGGGCGCCACAGCGGATGCGGGAAGGACGGCGAGGTCCTGATAGGCGCCGCCGTACGGCAGCGGCAGCATCCCGTACACGGCCTCACCGACGGCCGGACCGCCCGGCACGGTGGCCAGTACCACGCCCGCCACGTCCCAGCCCATCCCGAGCGGGAACGGCCGGTCGCTGCGGACCGCTCCTTCGCGGTGCTTCCAGTCGACCGGGTTCACCCCGGCGGCCCTGACCTCCACCAGGACCTCGTCGTCCGACGGGGCCGGTGCCGTCCGCCGGGTGACTTCCAGAACGCTTTCGTCGCCGTACCGGGAGAAGACCACTGCACGCATCGAAGATGCCCCTCTTTCGTGTCTGTCCATGTCTGTTCGTGTCCGTCACATCCGACGTGACCGTCGTGTCGTGCCGCGACGGGGTCCACGGTGCGGGCTAGGCCGGGGCGGAGCCACCACCCCCCGGGTACCAGGCAGGGAGTCGCGGCACGGGTGGTGGGGGGGTACCGGGAAGGACAGGATGCCGAGCGCCGTCGTCGGAATACTGGCGTGCATGAACTCAGCCAACGAGCTCGGCAGTTTCCTCAGGTCACGGCGCGCCCGGGTGACTCCCGAGGCAGCTGGAATCCCCGCCCACGGCCGACGCAGGGTCGCTGGTTTGCGCCGCGAAGAGCTCGCCGAGCTGGCGGACGTCAGCGTCGTCTACTACACCCGCCTGGAGCAGGGGCGCGCCCGCCATCCGTCCGACGCCGTGCTCGATGCTCTGGCGCGGGCGCTGCGGCTCGATGGGGCCGAGCGTGCCCACCTGTTCGACCTCGCGCACCGGCCCCGCCGCCGCAGCAATGTCGAACGGTCCCCGGCCGTTGCCGCGGAGCCGGTGCAGGATGTGCAGGTACGGGATGGGCTGCGACGCCTGCTGACCGCCGTCGGTGCCGTCCCGGCGTACGTCCTCGGTCCCGCGATGGACGTCCTCGACGCCAACGACCTGGCTCGGGCCCTCGTCTGCGCCCCGGCCCCGGCTCCCGGCGAGCGGCTCAACCTGGCCCGTCATGTCTTCCTCGATGCCGCAGCCCGCGAGTTGTACCCGCGTTGGGCGGAGGTGGCCGGTCAGACCGTCGGTTTCCTGCGCTTCGCTGCCGGACGCCGCCCCAGTGACGCGCGGCTGGCCCGGCTCGTCGCCGAACTGTGCGGCACCAGCGCGGAGTTCCGCGCCCTGTGGGTGGCGCTGGAGGTGCAGGAGAAGTCGTACGGGACCAAGAGCTTCCGGCATCCCGTGGTCGGTGACTTCGACCTCGCGTACGAGACGCTCGCGCTGCCGGGTGGCGAAGGGCGGTCCCTGGTCGTCTTCACCGCCCCCGACGCCCGCGCGGACACCGCACTGCGGCTGCTCGGCAGCTGGTCCGCACCGGCTCCGACCGGCCGACATGCGGACGCCGACGATCACGGATCTGCCCGATGAACTCGTGACTTCGGGCGGGGAGGAAGGAGGCTGCGGCGGGCTTCAGGCCTCGCGCCGCCCGCCCCGGCGGGCCGAGCGGGCCCTGTTGCCGCAGCCGACCGAGCACCATGCCTGATCCCGTCTGCGCGCGAGGAAGAACATGCCGCAGCTGGGTGCGGGGCAGCGGCGCAGTCTCGCCTGCTCCGGCCCGGCGGCCAGGACGAGCGCCTGGCGGGCCACCGCTGCGGCGACCGGGCCGCCGGCCTCGTGTTCCGTCAGCCGACCGGCGGCGTCGACCTGGAAGGCCACCGGGGCGCGCGCGGCCAGGACGTTGAGGTGGTCGCACACCGGTCCGGGCAGCGGAACCTCCCGCGCCGCCGCGTCCAGCACGCCGCGCACCGGATCGCGCAACTCCGTCAGCTGATCCAGGGGCAGGTCCGCCAGGGCCCGGTCGACGGCCTTGGCCCGCCAGGACGCCAGGAGCTCTCGATCGGCCAGCAGGTCGATGTCCTCACCGGCAGGACCGGCCCCGATGAGGACGGTGTTGGCCAGATCGAGTACCGGCAGCTCACCGATCCACGGCATCTCCCGCACGTTCTTGAGGGTCACACCCCCAACCTATCGGACCAACGGATTCAACCTATCGAATCCGTGATAGCTTCAATCACGGATTTCGATCTACAAATCCGTGACATGCTCTCCGAGAGGAACGCCACCATGGGTGCCACCATCGAATACGTCCGCTTCGAGACCACCGACCCCGCCCGGCTGACCGCGCAGCGCGACCTGCTGGTCTCCCTCCTGCACGAGCGTTACGGAACGGACTTCCTCGGCGCCCATCTCGCCCACTGCGAGGACGGCTCCCTGCTCGACATCCTCCTGTGGGCCTCGCCCGAGGCAGCCGGACGCGCGGCGAGCGAGATGCCCGGCGACCCCGCCGCCGCCGGTTTCTTCAGCCTGATCGGCGAGGTGCACGAGATGCGGCACGCCCGGGTGCTGCACAGCACCACCCGGCAGTAGCCGAGAAGGTGCCGACGACGCCCGACCGCGCAGGCCGAGCGCGGCCGGCGCCGGAACCCGATGAAGGGGGACAGCCGTGCCCACGGCCGACGAACTGATCAACGTCCGCACCACCGACCGGCTGGCCCGCGTCATGGCGGCAGCGGGTGCCGCGCCTGCGAATACGGTCCGCACGTGCGGAACCCTGCTGGACGGCCTCACCTTCAGCCGACGCGTCACCGTCGTGAAGGAGGCCGTCCTCGCCGACCTGCCGGACACCTACCCGGCCTTCGCCGCGGTCGTCCGCGCGGCCCTGCGCGACTCCGCCTTCACCGGCTGGATGACCTTTCCGGTCAACGCCGCGGTCGCCGAACGCGCCCTGGCAGACGGCGTGTTCGAGCCGGCTCTCGGTCTGCTCGCCGACCTCACTCCGCTGCTCACCGCGGAAATGGCGGTACGCCCCTTTCTCAGCGCCGACCTGCCCCGTGCGCTGCAGCAGGTCCTGGAGTGGACCCACCACCCCGATCACCACGTCCGCCGCCTCGCGAGCGAGGGCACCCGCCCGCGCCTGCCCTGGGCACCCCGGCTGCCCCGGCTGGTTGCCGACCCCACACCCGCCCTGCCCGTGCTGGACGCGCTGTACCGCGACACGAGCGAGTACGTCAGGCGATCGGTGGCCAACCACCTCAACGACATCAGCCGTGACCACCCGCGCACGGCCGTCGACATCGCCACCCACTGGCTCGCCGAACCGGCTCCCAGCACACCGGCTCTGGTCCGCCACGGTCTGCGGACGCTCGTCAAGGCCGGCCACCATGACGCTCTGGCGCTGCTCGGCCACGAACCCGGCGCCCTTGTCCAGGTCGCCGGCCCCGATGTCCGCACTCCCGAGGTGTTCCTCGGTGAGGACCTCGTCTTCGGCTACGAGGTCACCAACACCGGACCCCGTACCGCGCGTCTCGTCATCGACTACGTCGTCCACCATCGCAGGGCGAACGGCGCGCTCTCCCCCAAGGTCTTCAAGCTGACGACCCGCGACATCGCGCCCGGGGAGCGCTGGTCGGGCCTGCGCCGCCACTCCTTCCGGGTGCTCAGCACACGCCGCTACCACCCCGGCACCCACCATGTGCAACTCCAGGTCAACGGGCAGCCCCACGGCTTCGCCGAGTTCACCCTCCGAGCGCCGGCGGGCTCGCAAACCCACCCGTTTCACAGATCACCACACGTCGGAGAGGATTGATGATGCGCGGCAGACTCCCTGCCGTACGGCGCGCGATTTTGGCAATCCCGGCAATCAGCCTGTTCACGGGCTGTTCCCAGCAGTACAACGACGAGCGCGGCAAAGGCGACGCTCCGGTCCAGGGACGATCGGGCGACAACACCCCGGCCGAGATCTTCAAATGCCCGACGACTTCGGCAACCTCGCCACCAAGTGCGTGGGGGCTGGCCGGGCCGGCGTTGTTTCCCATGGCGCGCGCTCGAGGTGCTGCGCGGCCGGCGGGACGTGCCGACGCTGCAGCCGCCTTTCCCTGGCAGGCGCCATTGTCGGTCAGGACCCGCTCGACGGTGATGCCGCGCTGGGTGAAGAACGCGTGGGCCCGGCTTCGGAACGAAGGCGCTGCCCTCGTAAACGAGTACCGCTCCCGTGGCGCCACGGCTCAGAAGTCAGGCCGCCGCCCTGCGGGACCCGCCGGACCACATGCCCAGCCCCCGGCGAGCAGTTCCCTGGCAGCGTAGTAGGCGTACAGCGCGGCCTCGCTGCCGGAACCGAGGGCGGTCATGATCCGCTGGAAGCGGGCGGCGCGCAGGTCGCCGGCCACGATGACGCGTGGGTGCTGGTCAGCGGGCGGACAGTAGCCGTCGGCGCCTCGGATGAGGTCGCCGGGTGGAGCGGTGGGTGCGTTCCCGATGCTGAGGTGGACGGCGTCTGCCGTGACCGTGCGCCGGCCGCCTTTCCGGCCCACCGTTTCCGCTGTCGCCGCGGTCCCTTCGGAGGGGTGCAGGGTCAGGTGCTCGACGGGAAGGAGCGAGACGCGGGGGTCGTCACAGATCTCCGCGACCTTGTACTCGTCGGACGCGGGGTACGCGACGAGCAGGCAGGTGTCCGTATTCGGGTGGGCGCGCAGGAAGGTGCCGATGGGGCGGTCGCCGCCGAGGACGAGCAGGGTGCGGCCTTCGGCGCCGTGCTCGTCGGCCTGCCAGAGCGGGGGCAGGGTGAGGCCGCCTGGGGCGGTGATCCAGTCGACGTCGCGGGGCTGGAGAGGGCCGACGCCGGTGGCGACGACGGCGTACGGTGCGGTGAGCCGGGTCGCGGTGTCGAGGGTGACGGTGACGTGATCGTCGTCGGCGCGGAGTTCGGTGGCGTGGCGACCGAGTTCGAGACGGCACAGTTCCGTGCCCTCCAGCTCCGCGGTGATGGAGTCGGCGAGCTCGGGACCACTGGTGTGGCCGCCGAGCACGTTGTTCAGGGCCGGGATGCGGTAGAGGTTGCGGCACAGGCCGTCCGGCTCGATCAGGACCGAGCGCATGCCGACGCCGGCGGCCGTACGCGCGGCAGCGCAGCCGGCCGGGCCTCCGCCGATGACGATCAGGTCGGTGTGGGACGGTGCGGCAGCCATGGGCCCATTCCAGCACCGCGGCCTCTGCGTGCGCAGTGAGTCGCGCCACCACGTGCTCGGCGGTGACGAGTCGGCCCGGCTCCGATCAAGCGCCGGGTGGCCCTGGGTCCGGACCCGGTTCCACGAGGCATGCGCCTCACGCCTGGGGCGCAGCCGGGCACAGCAGGTGGCGCGCTGCGCAGCCGACGCGTGACCTCAGCCGTCGGCCAGTGAGATCTCGGTGGACTTGATCAGCGCCACGACCGAGGAGCCGGGCGCAATGCCGAGGTCGGTGACGGCGTCCTTGGTGATCGCGGCGGTCAGTTCGCCGCCTTCGACGGTCAGTCTGACGCCTGCCATGGCCCCGCCGGTGGTCACGTCGGTGACCGTGCCTGGGAGATGATTGCGGATGCTCAGGCCTTCGACCGGGCCGGTGGCCAGAGCCACCTCCGTGGACTTCACCAGGGCGCGTACGGAGGAACCTTCGGCGATACCGAGATCCTTGACGGCGTCCGCGGTGATGGCTGCGGTGATGTCCTGGCCACCGTCGAGGCGGACCCTGACGGCGGCCATGACCTCGCCGGGGGTGACGCTCGTGACGGTGCCGGGAAGCTGGTTGCGGATGCTCAGGCTCATGGGGCCACGACCTTCGGTTACCGGGCAGCACGGCGGTTCTCACCGGTTCTGTCGCGTGGCACTGTAGCCACACTCACCGCATCCGTCTCAGCACGCACCGTAGGAGGCGGGCGGAAGGTCCGGACGGGGGACGAACCTCGACGTCGCACCGCAGCGGACAGCGCTACGGAGATCAACTGGACCTTCCTCCCCTCGGACTGGCATCTGCAATAAATATTCACAATCAGGGTTGCAGGTGCCAGATCATTGGCTCTAACGTGACGCATATGCAGTCCTACACCATCGGGCAGGCGGCGCGGTTGCTGGGCGTCAGTCCCGACACTGCGCGCCGCTGGGCGGATGCCGGGCGGGTCGCGACCCACCGCGACGAGAGCGGTCGCCGTCTCATCGACGGACGGGACCTGGCCGCCTTCTCCATCGAGGTCGCCCAGGGCGGCGGCGAGGAGGAGGCCTCCTACACCTCGGCGCGCAACGCCTTCCCCGGGATCGTCACCGCGATCAAGCTCGGCGACGTCGCGGCGCAGGTCGAGATCCAGGCCGGCCCGCACCGGCTGGTCTCGCTGCTGACCAGGGAGGCCGTGGAGGAACTGGGCCTTGAAGTCGGCATGCAGGCCACAGCCCGCGTGAAGTCGACCAACGTGCACATCGACCGCACCTGACCCCTTGTACGAAAGCGGCGTCGCCCGTCACCGGCGCGGCTCGTCATCATCCCGCTCGGGCGGCACCAGGCCGGCCGTGTCCCCAAGGAGTCCCGTCCTCATGTCCCGCACCTTCGCCAGACGCCGCGCCGCCGCCGTGCTGACCGCAGCGCTCCTCGTCCCGCTCGCCGCCTGCGGCAACGACGACTCCAAGAAGGACGCCGGCGACGCGAAGTCCGCCGCGGGAGCCCCCAAGGCCGAGCTGACGGTGCTGGCGGCCGCTTCGCTGACCAACGTCTTCAAGACCGCAGGCGCCGCGTACGAGCAGAAGAACCCCGGCACGAAGATCACGTTCTCCTTCGCCGGGTCGCAGGAGCTGGTCGCCCAGGTCAAACAGGGCGCCCCGGCCGACGCGCTGGTCACCGCCGACACCAAGAGCATGGACAGCGTGAAGGCGGACACCGGCACCCCGGCGGTCATCGCCAGGAACCGCCTCGTCATCGCCACCACCGAGGGCAACCCGCACAAGGTCGACGAACTCAAGGACCTCGCGGACGCCGAGCTGAAGGTCGTCCTCGCCGCCCCCGAGGTGCCGGCCGGCAAGTACAGCAAGAAGATCCTCGACGCCCAGAAGATCACGGTGAACCCCGTCTCGGAGGAACCGAACGTCCGGGCCGTGCTGAGCAAGGTCGAACTCGGCGAGGCCGACGCGGGGCTCGTCTACAAGACCGACGCGGAATCCGCCACGGACAAGGTCGACGCGGTCGAGATCCCGGACGCGCAGAACGCCATCGCCGAATACCCGGCCGCCACGGTGAAGCATTCCGAGAACGCCGAGGCGGCCGCCGCGTTCGTCGCGTGGCTGTCCTCGCCCGAGGGGCAGAAGGTCCTCCAGGACGCGGGCTTCCAGAAGCCGTAGCCCCGGCGACTTTCGAGGGGCCGCCCGTTCCCGGGGAACGCGCAGCCCCCTGCCTCGTCCGACACCCAGAGTCCCAGGGGACCCCGATGAAACGAATCCGCCCCCGCACACCGGGCCCCCGCACCCCGGTCACCCTGGCGGTCCCCGCACTGCTCGCGGTGGCGTTCCTGCTGCTGCCGCTGATCGGGATCCTCGTACGGACGCCGTGGGGGGAGCTCGCGGACCATCTCACGACTCCGGGAACCACCGAGGCGCTGCGGCTCTCGCTCCTCGTGTCGTTCTGGGCGCTCGGCCTGTCGCTGCTCCTCGGAGTGCCCCTGGCGTGGCTCCTGGCCCGCGTACCGTTCCCCGGCAAGGCGCTCGTGCGCTCCCTCGTACTGCTGCCCATGGTGCTGCCGCCCACCGTCGGCGGCGTCGCCCTGCTGCTCGCGTTCGGGCGGCGCGGACTCCTCGGCCCCTGGCTCGAGGACTCCTTCGGCATCACCCTGCCCTTCCACACCACCGGCGCCGTCCTCGCCGCGACCTTCGTCGCGATGCCCTTCCTCGTCATCAGCCTCGAAGGCGCGCTGGGCGGACTGCGCCCCCGCTACGAGGAGACCGCGCAGTCCCTCGGCGCCTCTCCGGTACGGGTCTTCTTCACCGTCACCCTGCCCATGGTCGCCCCCGGTCTCGTCGCCGGTGCCGCACTCACCTGGGCGCGCGCCCTGGGCGAGTTCGGCGCCACCATCACCTTCGCCGGCAACCTGCCCGGCACCACCCAGACGCTGCCGCTCCAGGTCTACCTGCTGCTCCAGGACGAGCCCGAGGCCGCGACCTCGGTCTCCCTCCTGCTGCTCGCCATCGCGATGGTCGTCCTCATCGCGCTGCGCGGCCGCTGGACCGGCACGCCCACCGCCCGCCCTCACGCACCCGGATCCCCGGTGGACGATGCCGAACCGACGGCGGACCGGGCCGCCGTCCCCGAGCCCACCGGCGCACACCCCGCCGCCCCGCAGGAGCAGTGGTCCCTGCACGCCGAGGTCAGCGGTTTCAACCGGCTCACACTGGACGCCGAGCCGGGCACCACCATCGCCGTCGTCGGACCCAACGGGGCCGGCAAAACCACGCTGCTGCGCGCGCTGCTCGGCCTCACCCCACGCGCCCACGCCGAACTCCGCCTCGGCGACGCCGATGCCACCGGCCTGCCGCCGCACCGCCGCCACGTGGCGTGGGTCCCGCAGGACGGCGCGCTCTTCCCGCACATGAACGCCCTCGCCAACACCGCATACGGGCTCCGCGCCCACGGGGTCCCGCGCGCCGAGGCCCGCCGCAGCGCCCAGGAGTGGCTGGACCGGCTCGGCGTCGGACACCTCGCCCACCGCAAACCGGCCCAGGTCTCCGGCGGCCAGGCACAACGTGTCGCGCTCGCCCGCGCGTTGGCCACGCGCCCCAGGCTCCTGCTGCTCGACGAGCCGCTCGCCGCGCTGGACCAGACCACCCGCGCCCAGGTCCGGCACACCCTCCGCCGCCACCTCGACGGCTTCGGCGGCGTGTGCCTCATGGTCACCCACGACCCCGTCGAAGCCGTCGCACTCGCCGACCGGGTCCTCGTCCTCGACGGCGGACGAGCCCTGCAGGACGCCCCGCCCGGCGAGGTGACCCGGCACCCCCGCTCACCCTGGGTCGCCCGCATGCTCGGCCGTAACGCCTGGCCCGGCACCGCGACCGCCGACGGCATCCGGCTCACCGGCGGCGGCACGCTCATCGTCGCCGAGCCGCTCCCCGCCGGCACGAGCGCCCTCGCGGTCATCGCGCCCGAAGCCGTCTCCGTGCACCGCGACAAGCCCGCCGGCAGCCCCCGCAACGTCTGGCCCGGCACCGTCCGCGAGATCACCGCCAGCGGAAGCCGGCTGCGCGTCCTGATCACCTCGGACCGTGCCCCGGACCTCGTCGCCGAGATCACCCCGGGCGCTCTCGCCGAACTCGGGCTCACCGACGGCACGCCGGTCTGGACCAGCCTCAAGGCGACCGAGGCGACCGTCGTGGCCCTGTGAGCCGGATCCTGTCGGCCGCGCGCAACCGGCGGGCCCGCACCGGCGCGGCGGGCGCCGGGTGCGCCGGGCGCCGGGTGCGGGGCCGGCCCGGATTCACACCGGTTTCTCCAGCAGTGTGACCGCATAGGTGTGGCCCAGGCCGCCGTCCTTCGACCGTTCGCGGACGGCCCGGTAACCCGCCGCCTCGTAGTACCCCCGGAGCCGGGGATTGTTCGCCAGACAGTCGAGGCGGCAGAGCGTGCGGCCGGCGGCGGAGACACGGGCCTCGGCCTCGGCGAGCATCCGCCGTCCCGTGCCCGGGGGCGCGACGCGGCGGTCGGTCATGAGCCGGTGGACGTAGCCGGCGTCCGGCGACCGGGAGGGTCCCCAGGCGGCCGGATCGTCCCACCACAGCTCCCAGGCCCCGGCGATCGGGCCATGAGGTCCGAGGGTGGTCACCCAGACCTCGCCGTCGCGCAGCCGGGCCCGGAAGTGCTCGGTGCCGAGTTGTCCCGGCTTCCATTGGTCGATGCCATGGGCGATCTGCCAGCGTGCCGCGTCGTCCCGGAGCCGGACGAGGGCCGGCAGGTCGTGTTCGTCCGCCTGCCGGAAGCTCGGCGGTGCATGGTGCAGTACCAGAGTCGTCCAGGACACTCCCTCGCGGCCGTGCAGGTCCTCGCGGTGGGAGCGGTGCAGCACTTCCAGCCCGTGCCGCTCGGCGAGGGCGACGGTCTCCTCCTCCGCGACGGGGAACATTCGGCGTCCGGCCGGCACGGGGCCGTGACGCAGTGACAGGACCACGCGCCCCCCGGCACCGAGCAGGCCGACCAGGCGGGCCATGGCCGCGGCCCGCTGCCGCTCGTCCAGGTGCATCCAGACCGCGATCAGCAGGATCAGGTCGAATCGGCGCTCCCGGACGCCCGGTCCGGGAAGATCGGGGAGGGCGTCGTCGGTCCACTCGATCTCCTGGCCGGCATGGATGCGCCGGGCCAACGCACGGAGTTCGGCGGTGGGTTCCGCGGCGACGACCCGGTGCCCCCGCGCTGCCAGCGCCGCTGCGTCCCGTCCGCTGCCCGCTCCGATGTCCAGCACCGAACCGGCGCGCGTCGGGAACAGGTGCAGTACGTCCTGGTGCACCTCGTCGAAGGTCACGCTTTCGTACTGCCCGGCAAGGGATTCGGCCGCGGCGCCGTAACCGGCGGTGCTGGCCATGGCGGGCAACTGCTCATCGGATATGTCGCTGTTCACAGCGCGGCACCCTACGCCCGCTCCGGTCCGAGCACCACGACGAAGATCACCATCTTGGCGCGAGTGGCCGGGGAAGCCGACGGGTCGCGGAACGGAGCACCGCGTGGCGGCACTCATACCCCGCCATGTGGCCGCCGGCCCGGCTTCCGGCAGCAGGTTCACCGCACCTGCCGCCGGGTCCGGCCGACGCCGCCGGTCGGAGGGTGCCGGGGTCACGTGGGCGAGCAGTACGCGAAGGCGATCACCGCTCCGTCTGGTGCCACGGGCGCCACGGGCGCCGGGGCTGCAGTCGCGGTCCCCATCGCCCATGCGGGCCGAAACGCTCCCTCCCGCCTCCGTGCTCCGGCCCGGCAGCACGGCCGAACTGGCCACCCCGGTCGTCAGGACGAGGGCGAGCAGTGCCATGTGCCGCCGGTCATCCACTTACCTCCACGCGGTAGCGGTCCCAACGAGGACTCTGTTGTCAGGATTCATGCGCCCTGTGCCCTCCTCGTGTCGTTCGCTACAGCTCCGACTCCGTGCGAACACGAGCTCTGCGCGCGCACCAGAGCGACGGCGACGCGCGCCGGGAAAGGGCCGTCCATCAACAGCTCGGAGTAGTCGGCGCAGCGCTCCGCGCGGTCCTCCATGCCCCGTCAACCGGACGGGAGGCACCGACTTCCGACCGGATTTCGGACTGCGGAATCACCGCCCATGAGCCGCCCCACGTGCAGATACCCCTGAACTCCCAGGTGAACGGGCACACGGCGCGCGGCTGAACCCCGACGGCGGCGGCCGAAGGCGCCTTGCCCGTGGCCGGTGCGCCTGTAAGCATCCCGGAGCGCGCTGCGGCCGCCGGGGAACGGGACAGACTCCGGCAGACCCCCCACCCGTTGGTTCTGCCCTCCGGACGACCTGACCAGGAGTGCCTACCCCATGCTGCAATCGAGACTCCGGACGCTGCTGCTCGGCGGCGCCTCCGCGGCCATGATGCTGGCAACCGCCGTCACCCCGACCGCGGCGTCGGCCTCGATGCCCCCGGCACCGGAGAGCCGCAGAGCCTCCACCACCTCCTACGCTTCGGCCGCCGACGGATTCTGGTCCTGCACCGTTCCGCAGGGCTACACGTTCACGGGCACACGCAACACGCTGACCTGCGGAGGCAACGGGTTCAGGACGCAGTACTTCGTGGCCAAGCCCGCCGACGGCATGTGGGCGTGCACGACAGCACCCGGCTTCACGTACACAGGAACCCAGAACACTCTGGCCTGCTCGACCAGCGGCGGATTCCGCACCATGTACTACCTGCGCACGCCCCGGACCGGGCTCTGGGCCTGCACCGTCCCGCCCGGCTTCACGTACACGAGCACCCAGAACACACTGGCCTGCTCCACCAGCGGGGGTTTCCGCACCATGTACTACCTCCGGGCCGTCTGACGCACCGGACACGGCCGGACGGCGGGGCCGGACCAGACGTCCGGCCCCGCCCGTGATCCGCCGGACACCACTACCCCCGACCGCCACCGCGCAGGAAGCGGCGGAGTCCGGTGAGCGGCCAGGTGTTGATCACGTCGTCCTTCGTCAGCCACCCTCGTTGCGCCGTGCCCACCCCGTAGCGCATGTAGGGGAGGTGGGTGGTGGAGTGGGCGTCCGAGTTCACCGCGAACTTCACCCCGTGGCGCTTCGCCCTGAGGATGTCCTCGTCGCAGAGGTCGAGGCGCTCGGGGTGCGCGTTGATCTCCAGGGCGGTGCCGGTGCGCGCACAGGCTTCGAACACGGCGTCGAAGTCCGCGTCGATGCCGGGCCGTTTGCCGATCAGCCGGGTGGTGGGGTGGCCGATGATCGCGACGTGCGGGTTCTCGCAGGCACGGACGAGGCGGCGGGTCATGGCCTGCCGACTCTGGTTGAGGTGCGAATGGACGGAGGCCACGCACAGGTCGAAGCCCTCCAGGAACTCGTCGGGCCAGTCGACCGCGCCGTCGGGGTCGATGTTGAGTTCCGTTCCGTGCAGCACCCGCATCCCGTGGTGCTCGCGGTCGAGTTCACGGACGCGCTCGCGTTGCGCGAGGATCTTCTCGTCCGTCATGCGCTGCATGGAGAGGTTCGGGGCGTGGTCGGTGACGGCGTAGTAGGCGTAGCCGCGGGCAGCGGCGGCGGCGACCATGTCCTCCAGCGGGGCGAGGCCGTCGGTGAGGTCCGTGTGGGTGTGCAGGTCCCCCCTGATATCGCTCTCGGCCAGGATCTCGGGAAGTTCACCGCGCAGCGCGGCCGCGACCTCCCCGCGGTCCTCGCGCAGCGGCGGCGGGATCCACGGCAGGCCCAGCCGCGCGTAGACCTCTTCCTCCGTCTCCGAGGCCAGCGTGTCGCCGCTCTCGGCGTCGAAGAGCCCGTACTCGGAGAGCTTCAGCTTGTGCCGCACCGCTATCTCGCGGGTGCGGATGTTGTGGGCCTTCGCCCCGGTGAAGTACTGGAGCCCGGCGCCCCAGGAGACGGGCGGCAGGACCCGGAGGTCGACCTGGAGTCCCTTGGTGGTACGGATCGACGTCTTCTTCTCCCCGTAGGCGATGACCTCCGCCGTGTACGGGGCACTGCCGAGGGCTTCCATGAAGGGCGCCGAACGGTCCGCGGCCACCAGGATGTCGATGTCCCCGATCGTCTCCCGCATACGGCGCAGCGACCCCGCGTAGGCGCACCGCTCGCAGCCGGGGAGCGCAGACAGGTCGGAGACGATCTGTTCGGCGACGTCCATGGCGGCGCCGATGAGGATCCGGCCGCCACCGGCCTTCTGCATCAGCGCAATGCCGTGGAGGATGTTCTCCTCGGTCTTCTCGCCGAAGCCCCTCAGGTCGCGCAGCCGCTCCTCGTGGATGGCGTCCAGCAGTTGCTCCACGGAGGAGATGTCCAGCTCCTCGTAGAGGAGCATCGCCTTCTTGGGGCCCAGGGTGGGGATCGTGATCAGCTCGCGCACGCCCGCGGGGATGGACGCCCTGGTCTCCTCGATGGAGGACACCTTGCCCGACCGGAGGTACTCGACGACCTTGTCGGCGATCGACCGGCCGACGTTGGGGATCTCCCGCAGCCCCTTGGCGTCCAGCTTCGAGACGTCCGCGGGGTAGCCGCCGATGGCGCGGGCCGCCTTCTCGTAGGCACGCGCCTTGAAGGCGTCCCCGCCGGTGATGGCGATGAGGTCGGCGTACTCCTGGAGGAGCGCCTCCACCTCCTCGTTGACCCGGCCCATACTTCCAGGGTGCTCCGGCGCGGCCGGACCGGCACGCCTGGCCGCGTCCGGCCGCGATCACGACCGCGTGCCACGGGTCACGGTGGGTGAGAGGGGGGCGGTCTCCGGGGCGCGGCCGGTCACCGCCGTGGTCGGCTGAGGCCATGAGTCTGCTGGTGCAGGTCGAGGTGTTCGACGGGGACGGCCGGCACAGGATCCTGGACGACCCTGGGTACGGGTCGGAGTTCGTGGGCCGAGTGCGGCCGTCGCCCGCTCATCCAAGTCGTTCGCCTTCGTTGCGCTCGAGCCCTCCGCCTGGAACCAGCGACTGGCTCCGGAACTAGGCGACGAGGTGGTCGAACCTCGCCTTGACCGCGTGGGTGAGCTTGGCCCCCGGGGCATCGGGGCCGGATGCCGGCGCGACGACGGAGACAGCGGGTGCGGCGACGGCGGCCTCGGGTGCGGGCGCGACGACTGGGGCAGCGATTGCGGCGACGACGGCGAGGACGGCGACAGCGCGCAGGGTCCACTTCAGCACAATGGGACTCCGATCTGGACGTGTGATGGCATGTGCCTAGATCGTCGCCCCCGATCCGGTGTCCGGGGATCGTCCGAAGGTCGCGACCGTGTCTCCCCCGCACGGGGGAGGTGGCCGGCCACAGGGTGCCTCCTGTCCTCGGGTTCTGGCTCACTTTCCGTGAAAGGGACACGCTGGGTGACGGGTTGGAGGGTCTCGCTTCGACAGCCGAGCACTGCGGTTCTCCGGCTCTGCCAGCTACCCCCAGGTGGCGGACCGCCGTACGGTTTTGAGCGCGTTCAAATATGGTTGAGGTTCGGCCGATGCCGAGCGCGTCCTCGACGAGCGGCGGCTGGTAGGCCCACTCGGCGCGGAAGACGTCGCGGAGCCGCTCGGCCTCCGCCTCGATGCCGCGCTTGCGGCCGGCGCGATTGAGCGCGGACTGGATCGCCTGGGTCGAACGGCCTGAACGGACCGCCTACCAGGCGACCCCTGTACCGACGCGGGAGCTCCTCGGACACGAACGGATTGTCGCACCTGTCGGCGTGCACGCGAATGTACTCAGGCGCGTCTACCGCCGTGCTGGGTTACATGCGGACCTGCCACCGCCGGTCTGCCTCAGCGCGAGCCAGTTCGGTGTCGTACTGGCCCCCGTCAAAGTGAAACTCGGGCGGTCGGGCTGCCGGGGCGTAAGGAACCTGCCAGTCCGACCACTGCACAATGTCCCCGAACCGCTGCACGACCACGGACAGGAAACCGCAGCAACCGCCAGTGCACTCGGGTTCCCCCAGCTCCACGCGCCGCGCTTCGCTGGTCGCCTGCAAGGGACTGGCGCGGCCGGAGGGCAGCGCATCAGCTGCGAACGGCCCGCGGCCCCCTTCTCCGACTGCGCCTTCGACCACGTCCTCGCCGTTGACCCAGAACCGCAGCTGAGCAGCGAACCGGGGCCCCGGCGGCAGGACTCTGATCTCCAACCGATCGAACATCAGGCCACCCTACGGGGCCTGCCGACGTCGACACGCGTCCCAACCGACGCCACTGAGCCGAGCACGTTCAGGTGTATCCGGCTGAGCGCTTCGCCGAGTACGCGGACAGCGCCCGCCAAGGCGCTACCGAGGGCTATTCACCCCTCGCCAACAGCCTTCCTCACCAACACCATGCCGGGGAGGTCGGCCGAAGGTCGTAGTGGCCCGCGGAAGATCTGCCTTTCGCAAGATCCGCCGTCCCGGTGCGACGGGTGAGAGTGGCAGCGCCGCCGGACGTCGTCGGCGTCCGTCCGTCCGTCTCACCGAGGAGCACACCTCTCATGGGTAACGTGAACTTCGAGATCCCCGCCGCGACCGTGCTGGGCCCCCTGTTGGCCGTGTTCTGCCTGGTCCTGGGCATACGCGGGGCACGCCGAAGGCCCGGGTGGACGGGAGGGCAGGCCGTGACCCGACTGGCGGGGGCCGGGTACGCCGCCGCCGTGCTCAGCCTCACGGTCCTTCCCCTAATCGTGAACTGGGGCGAGTACGCGAACCAGATGCCCTGGCAGAGTCAGGTCGAGCTCGCCCCCCTCCTCCACGCCGACCTCCGCGGCTTCGCGCTCAATGTGCTCATGCTGGTCCCGTTCGGGCTGCTGATCCCGCTCATGTCCGCGAAGGGCTCGTCACCGCTGCGGGTCACCGGCCTCACAGCGGCGATCAGCCTGACCATCGAGATGACCCAGCTGCTCATCTACGTCCTGTTCAACGACCCCCGGATCGTGGAGGTCAACGACCTCATCGCCAACACGCTCGGGGGAATGACGGGTTACCTGGTGTTTCTCCTGCTGTCCCGCGCCCCGGCCATGGCGCGCATGCTGCGCACCTTCGCCCTGCCGGGTTCGGCGATGGCCTCGCAGGACACGCACCACGACACGAATCCACCCGTCACCCGCCCGTCGGGCACCGGCGTCCACACCGTCCGGTGACCGGACCCACCGGAACGCCACGGAGCCGGCTCCGGCCCTGACCGCCTCGATCACGGCGTTCACGCTGATCCGGGCCCAAGCGGCTCGTCCGACGGCCGCTGGGTTGGATTGACGGCGCCACCGACGATCCGGCCGTTCGTCCGCTCCCACGCGGCCCTGGGGCTGCGGCTCAGCAACCTGATGCTCCGCGTTGCCCGCGTGCCAGTCCCAGGAACTGAAACCGTGCGCAGCGTTGGCCTGCCTGAATTCAAAAACGGCGTCGTGGCAACCGACACGATGCTTGATTGCGATCCCAAGCCGCAGGAGGACGAATGAACCGTTCCACGCCGACCGCCGACAGGGGAGTCCTGCTTTTTCTCAATCGAAAGCAAGAGATGCAGTACGGAAGCACGGAATTCATCCGACAGTTCGGCGGATCAGCCGAAGAGCTATACGGACAGCCGTTCCACAACCTTGTCGTACCCAGCCTCCGTGAGTCCCTGAACAGTGACTTGAACCAGCTGCTCAGTGGTGCCCACGACCAGTTCACGCACCAGATCCCGCTGCTGCGACAGGCCGCCTCGCCGTTGACCGCCACGCTCACCGCCACGGCTCTGCACGGCAGTCGACCGGGCAGAGCTGTGGCCGTACAACTCGTCTGCACGGCAGGCGGACCGACTCCGGGCGAGATGGCTGCAAAAATCCTGGAAGGAACTGCAGCCGGGTTGACATCGGAAACCCTGGCGTCGAATTTATTCATCAGCCGCCAGACCGTCGAATACCATATAGGCCGCCTACTGCGGAAGTTCGGTGTGCCGAATCGGGTGGCATTGGTTGCACGCGCCTACTCGACGGGCATTCTAAAAATTGATGCCTGGCCGCCCCGAGTGACCGATGACGTCATCAAATAGGAACCCGAACGACGTCACAAGGATAGGCACTCCGCTCCCACTGCGAGGCCATGCTACTCATCGCCACTCGGTTCCCGGTAGGGCATCGCCGCGATATTAGTGGATCCACTAAATCCTCGACGCCAGAGCTCAGGTTTTCGCTGGTCGCGGCGCTACCGACGGGGCGACGTGCTGTGCATGCAATTCGTTTTGACAGCGGCAGGCGAAAAAGCATGTAACTTGATGACCGGTCAGCGGTAGCGACATCGCTCAACCGTCCCACAGAGGAGAAACTCCATGAAACAAAGCGTCAAACGGGCGACCCTGTCCGCACTCACGACCTTCGCTGCGGCGGTCTCACTCACCGTCGCCACCACGCCGCAGGCGTTCGCGATCAACCAAGTCGAATGCGGCCGGAGCGACTTCCTCACCGTGTACTGGCATGTAGAAGCGGGGCTCTCTTGGTGGACCAAGGAAAGCTGTTTCGCCAACGCCGGAGAATATGATATGGACGTGCATGGGACCGAGTGGCTTAATGAAATCTCGACCGGCAACAACCGGGTCCAGTGGTACGGGGACGGAAAGTGGCAGCCCGCTAAGCCGATCGGCAAGTGGACCGTCTACACCTTCCCGAACCACCCGGGCGGGGTCAAGCTGGACAAGATCAGGATCCTCTGAACCGCCGGTGATATCGGGGACGGCGATCCTGTCCGATCACTGTCCCCCTCTGGCGGGGCAACTTTGCCACGGCCCCAAGGACCGATGAACCGGAATGCCGCTGGCGTGTGAGCGAGCAGAGATGGGATCGTGCCCCGCGTCGCGCGGGACACGGTCCCACACCTCGACGTTGACCGAAGCGGTGTGGGTGCAGCCGACGCGATCGTTATCCACTGTAGCCGTCACACAACGTATGCGTTTCACGGAGAGCAAGGCAGAGCCGGTCCTCGTGAACATCGACCCCGGACAGATCGGGCCGCCTCCCGAACTCGGGCTCATGAACAGAGCCAACCCCCCGCACGGGCCCTCGCCGCTACTCCCCCGTAGGAGCCGGGAAGGCGGCTAGACTCGCGAACTCAGCTCTCCAGCAAGCGAATTCCGGAAGCGTCCCGGCACGCCGGCGCCGGGCCCGGGGCGAGGAGTCGCACGGTCGTGAACTCATCCGGGGCAGTCGTCGACGTGTCCAATGTGTGCTGGTCGGAGCGGATCCCGCCGCTCGGTGAACGTGCTCCCCGGCTGGGACGCCTCGACGTGCTGTGCGAGGCGTGGCGGCGGAGCCGGGGCCCCGGGGCGCCGCTGACGCTGATCGCGGACTCCTCGCTGCGCCATCAGGTGCCGCCCGGGGAGCGGCGTCGCCTGGACGCCATGGTGCGCGCCGACGAGATCCGGCTCGTGCCGGCCGCCGATCCCGAACTCCTCACGCTCGCCCGGGACTCGGGGCTCCATGTGATCAGCCGAGACCAGTTCCTCGACCTGCGGCGCGCACACCCGTGGATCCCGTCGGCCGCCGCGCGTTTCCTGGCCTGGCGGCAGGGCCCGGACGGGCTGGAGTTCGTGCCCAGCGGGGTACGGGAGGTGCCCGAGCAACGGAAGTCGCGGGCGGAGGAGGCGAAGGAGCTCATCCGCGGCAGCGGCATCGACGTACGGCGTACGGCGCACCGCCGGGTACTGGAGCAGGACTGGCGCTGCGTGTCCGCGGCCTGTCTGCACGCCGCGCTGTGGCCGGAACGCCTGTTGCTGTGGCCGGACATCGCCCGGCACGACGGTACGGCGCTCTGCCCGGCCTGCGGCTCACGGCTGGAGCCCGCCGGCGAGCGGCCCCCGGTCCGTGTGATGGTGGTGTCGGAGGACAGCACCGACGGGGAGATCCTGCGCTTCCCTCTTGCATCGGACGGCGCGGTGATCGTCGGCCGGGGTTCGCTGCCCCACGGGGTGGACCTCGCGGGCGACGGCCTCCCGCATGCCGCGGCCACCCGGCGCGTCAGCCGCAAGCACCTGCTGCTGCGGCTGACGGGTCCCGAGGACCGACGGCAGGACGCCCGTCTCGCCGCCACGGAACTGGGTTCCACGAACGGGACGGTGCTGCGGCCGGCCGGCGCACCCGGAAGATCCCGGGTCCTGGTGCCCGGCGAGGAGACGGTCCTCGGACCGGACGACGAACTGGTCCTCGCGGACGCGGTGCGGCTGCGGCTCTCCGGGCGCGCGCACTTCCCCGGGGAGCGGGTCCTGCCGCCGCCCTCGTCCGGGCCGACTGCGGTCACGACCGAGCTCGCCCGGTGACCGGTCGAGGCGGTCGTCGCCCTGGGCGAGGGGACGCCCGCCGTCGACCTGCCGCCCGGGCCGGCCCGCCCGAGGCCTCCCCCGGCGCGCCCCACGAGCCGCCGCGCTGCCGGTACGCCGGGAATACGGGCCGGGAGCCCCAGCCGTAGTTGACGCAGCGTCATGATCCTTTTAATCAAAGGCATTTGACGTGCGAATACACCCCGGGCCTGAGCCCGCTCCGATATCATGGCGAGGTGCTGGTAAGCCTGACTGTGGTGGGGGCGGCACGCCAGTCCCTCACCAAGACGCTGGCCGTGACGGGCGCGGACGCCACGACGGTGGTGCAGTCCGCATGGTTACCGGCCGTGCCGCCGGGCCTTCCGCCCGCCGGCATCACCGCGGACCCACGCCGCCCCGGCCTGGTGTCCGTGACACTGGAGTGCCTGTGGCTCGGCACTCCGGCCGCCCGGGACGACGCGTTCGGGTACCTGGGGGCCCTCGTACGGGCACTCGCCGACGCCGCGCAGCGCGCAGGGGGTGTGCTGCACGCCCCGGGGGTGCGGCTCGGCACCTCCTCGCCACCCGCCGCCGGAGACCCGCACATCCTGTACGTCACCGACGAGGCGGAACAGGAAGTCCTGGTCAACCTGTTACGACGGCACAGCCCCGCGCTCATCGCACTGTGCGGCCGCGGGACGATCGGCCCCGGCCCGCAGGACCGCGTCGGCTCGCGCTGGCTCGCCGACTCCCGTGAGCACCTCACCACCCGCTACCTCGCGTCGGCCGACCCCCGTCACCTCGACCACGTGCGAGCCGACATCCGCCGCCGGGACGGCATCGCCGATCTGACCCGGATGGACATCGCCCCCCTCGCGCGGGCCGCGGACCGCCCCGCCGCCGTGCTCGTGCGCTGTCTGGACGCCCAGCTGTCCCTCACCGACCTGCGGGCGCAGGCCCTGCTGCTCGCCGCCCTGGCCCTCTTCGCCCGGCGCAAGGTCCGCTCCGGGAACCGCGAGGGGAACATCCCGCAGGCCACCCTGGAGAAGAACCGGGCCCGCGCCGTCACCCAGGGACTCCGGGCCCAGTTCCTCCAGGAGGCCGGCCGCAGCGCGAAGCCGGACGGCGGTCGCGGTGCGAAACCGGAGGGCGCCCGGGGCGCGAAGCCGGTCGAGCCGGTGGCCGCCCGGGACAGCGTGCGGCGGCTCCTCGACGACCTGCTGCTGCCCCTGGGGCGGCTGGAGGCCACGGCCGAGGAACTCGTCCCGCTGCTGGTACCGGTCGACGGCCCGGCGACGGGACTCCCGCCGATCCGGAGCCAGGACCTCCTCGCGACCGCCGCGAGCCGCGGCGTCCGTGAACTGGCCGACACGGCCGACCTGTTGCTGCACGACCACCGCCCCGGCGGACTCGTCCTGGAGTCCCTGCGCCGGGAGGCGCCGGGCCGGGTGGAGATGCTGCTCGGGTCCTGGACCCAGCGCCTGCAGCGTGCCGAGCTGCCCCGCCAGTCCGGTTCCGGCGGGCGGCGCCGCCAAGGCGGCGAGGACCGCGGAGGCAAGCGCCCCCGCAGGGGCGGCGACCGCGGCTCGGGCTCCGACCGCGGCTCGGACTCCCGCTCGGGATCCGGCGCCGCCTCGGACTCCCGTTCCCGTTCCGGCTCGGACTCCCGCTCGGGATCCGGCGAGAACGGCAGGGGGCGCGGCCGGGGCGGCGGCGCGGCCGGCAGGGCCGGCCAGGAGCGGCGCGGCGGCAACCGCCGGGACCGCACGGACCAGCAGGACCGCGGACGTCCCCGCCGCCCCGGCGAAGGCACCGATCCCGGCCGTCAAGGGCACCGGGACCGGGAACCGGACGGCCGCGGAGGGTCCGCCGACCGCGGCGGCGCCCCGGGCACGGACACCGGACGGGGCCGGGGCCCCGGCGGCACGTCCGCCCGCGAACCCGGAACACCAGGCACCGAACGCACCACACCGCGCACCGGAGGAAGCGAGTCGTGACCACAGCGCAGGCCCCGTCGGCCGCCTTCCCCGACAGCCAGGTCGACGTCGTCCTCGACCTGCGCCAGTGGCCGGTGCCCACGGACGGCCAGGACGCCCTGGTGACGCTCTGGCAGCAGCTGGAGCCCGGACTGTACGCCCAGCCGCTGACCGCAGGCGGGCAGCACGTGTGGGAGTCCGACGCCGGACGCATCACCGTGGAGATCGTGCGCGTGGCCCAGGGGACCGGACCGGCCGCCGAGCACACCCGGTTCGCGATCGCCGCCGTACGGCAGCGGTCCGCGCTGGTGTACCGGTGCGCGACGTGCGAGCGCGCGGGCGGCTCGGGGTACGGCTCCTTCCGCTGCCGCGGCTGCGCCGACGCGGGGCGCCCCGACCGGATGTGCGTGGACCACGCGGTGGTGCTGGCCGGGTCGCTGCTCCCCTCGTGCCCGGACCACCGGCCCTCGTGCCGGGGCTGCTCCCGGTCCGCGGTCTTCTGGTGCGCGGGCCGTGACTGCCGGGCGTCGGTGGCCTGGTGCGAGCAGCACCGGCAGCGCCATCCGCAGGACCCCGACACCGACTACTGCCCCGGCTGCTACAAGCGCGCCTTCCCGGTGTGCGAGGAGCCCGGCTGCTCCGCGGTGGGCACCGCCGAATGCGACTGGCTGGACACCGCGGGCCACCCCTGCGGCCGCTCGGCCTGCACCCGGCACGCCCGCCGCTGGCAGGTCTTCGGGTACGAACGCGTCGGCATCGGCCTGTGCCGCGCGCACAGCGACGTGCGCTCCCTGTCCCCCGACGGGATCCTCTGGCAGATCTGCGGCACCGCCGGGCGCCGCCGTGGCCAGCGGATGCCGTCCCTCGCCGCGTTCGGCCACAACCTGCGCAACTCCGGACACCGGGAACTGGCCCTGGACTACCGCTCCATCCGCGCCCACCTCACCGCCCTGCACTCCCGGATTCGTGGCGCGGGGACGGCAGCGGTCCCTGCCCTACGGGCGGTGGAGCGCGCGGCGGGCGACTGGGACCGTCAGTTGCAGGACCTCATCGGCACGGCCCAGGAGGGCGAGGTGCTGGTGGCCAGGCTGCGTGCCGTCGTCCGTGAGCTCGACCACCGCTTCGGTGCCGAGATCGCGGACGGGCTGACCCTCGCCGAGTACAAACCCGCGCGTTCGCCGGGCTCCGGGGGTGACCTGTGGATCCGGGTGCCCGACCACCTGAGGGGGAAGTTCATCGGCCCGCAGGGATCCCGCATCAAGGAGTACAAGGCACGCCTGGGCATGGAGATCAAGCTGGAGGACGGCCGCAGGAGGACGTCGCGATGAGTGTGCCGATGCCCAGTCCCGACCGTCACCGGCTGTACGCCGTGCCCGCGGGCGGTCCGCTGACCGGTCAGCGGATCGGAGTCGCCCCGTCCGCCCTCCCTCCGGGCGCGGGCCCCTGGGGTGTGCCCGCGCTGCTCACGGTGGGCACCGGGACCGCGCAGGTCCCCGCCGCCGTCCGGCTGGTGCCGCTCGCCGCCGTTCCCGAGGGCGTCGTCGCCGTCAACGAGACGCTCGCCCTGCAGCTCGGCCTCGGCGAGGACACCGAGCAGCCGGCCTGGCGGCTGGACGCCGTGCCCGTGGAGCCGGTGAAGTCGCTGACGCTGGAGTCGTCCGTGGAGGCGCCGTTCGACGTGCTGGCCCGCGAGCTGTCCGACGCCGGGCTGCCCGGAACACTGCTGTGGGTCCCTCCCGAGGAGCGCGCCGAACTGTGGCTCGACGTCCAGGGATCGGCCTCCTACCGCGTGAAGTCGCTGGAGGCGGGCGGGCGGCGCGGTGTCCTCGTCGAGATCGGCGAACGCACCGACGTGGACCTGTTCGTGTCCAGCGCCCGCAACGGCGTGGACATCGTGATCCTCGCCGACTGCTCCGGGTCGATGAGCGTCCCGGACGTCCCCCGGTTCAGCGAGGGCGGTGCGCACGGCGGCTACCACGGGTCCGCGCGACTGCAGGGCGTCCCCCGCATGGAGGTGCTGCGCAGCGCACTGAACGACCTGCTGGCGATGCGGCTCGGCATCAGCGGACGGGTGTCGCGGTTCGCGATGCTGAAGTTCACCCACACCACGGCGCATGTCTTCCCACGGGCCGGCGGGATGGCCGAACTCGACGCGGGCTCGGCCGGGCCGGCGGTCGATGAGTTCCGCAGCGCCGTGGCACTGTTGCGCCCGGAGAACGCCGGCACCGACATCGGCAACGCGCTGCACGAGGCGGCCAACCTCCTCTATCTGCACGGCAAACCGGGGAACGAGCGGCTGATCGTCCTCGTCAGCGACGGCGCGCACTGGACCCGCCGGGGCAACGACGGCGTCGGCGAAGTGGTCTACGCGGCCAAGGAACCCGTCAGTCTGATGGAGCATCTGCACGGCAACACCAAGGTGCGGCTGCACGCCGTGGGCATCAGCACCCACGCGATGTACCGGCGCTGGCTCGCCGAAGGCAACGTCGGCGGTGAGGCGTTCGAGCCGAACCACGAGCTCCTGCAGCAGCTCGTCAGGGTCGGCGGCGGCGACGAGGCGGCGATCGGCGGCTTCGACGTGCTGGCGCGCTACTTCTCCGGTCTCGGCGCCGGCATGACGCGCCGCATCGCCCTGGGCCAGGCCCGGCACCCGCGTCCGGACACGGCACTGCCGCAGCCGCTCGCCGAGATGCTGCACCGGCTCGGCGAGCGGCTGCGGCAGAGCGTGGCGCACGGCCCGGCCCGCGACGGCGGCGCACTCGATGTGCCGCGGCTCCGCTTCCGGCTGACGGAGTGCGCCGGGAACGTCATCCGGGAGTCCCGGCGAGCCCTGGGCATGGAGCTGTTCCGGCACAAGCCCGTCCAGATGGCGCTGGTCAGGGCCGTCAGCACCCTGGAGACCCGGCCGAGCCAGACCTTCGACCGCGACATGGCGTCCGCGTTCACCCCGGTCCGGCCGGCGTCCGTACCACCGGCGCTCGGCCCGGCCCTGGACGCCGTCCGCGCGCTGCTGGACCGGCTTCGGGCGCAGGACGGCGGGCCGTGGGACACCGCGCGCCGAATCGCCTGGGTGGCGGAACTGACCGAGGAGATGGCGGGGCTGGCGGCCGTCCTGGCCTCCCTGGCGGACGCACCGGCCCCACCGGAGGCAGCCGTGCCCGCTCCCTCCGCCGTACCGGTACCGGGCGGGTCCGCACCGGACGGCGGTCACGGACCGGGGCCCGCGTACGGGCAGGACCCGGCCGCGGACCACCGCGCCCGTCCGGACGGGGTTCCCGCCGACGGCGCGCGGCCGCACGACGGTTACGACCGCACGGACAACGGGCCGTACGCTCCCGCCGCCGCGGCCGGGTACACCCCGACCGCCCCCGACCCGGCCGCACAGCCGTCAACCGCCACGGCACCCGTGCTGCGCTACCGGGGTGAGGAGTGAGCCGCTCCTCACGGTGGCAGCCCGGCTGGCAGTGCGGTCCCCCCGACCGTCCCGACGAGTACACCCTCGAGAGCTTTGTGCACGAGGGCGGCGAGGGCGAGGTCTGGCGCGTGTCCCGTCGGCACCGTGACGGCGACGAGGGGCTCTGCGCCCTGAAGATCCTGCAGCCGGAACCGGCACACGACCACCCGCAGGGACGGGCCGCCTGGCGCGAACGCTGGGCCGACAGCGTCCACCGGGGAGCCTCGCTGGGCATCCCCGGCCTGGTCACGCCGATGAACTACTTCTTCGGCCCGCTGCCGCACCCCGCCCACCAACGGCCCTCGCACGAACAGATCTTCTACCTGGTCTCGCCCTGGCTCGACGGCACCCCCGCCGACCGCTGGGCCCGGTCGACCGCGGCCGACGAGGTCGCCCGGGCGGAGGTGCTGCGCGCACTGTGCGTGATCGTGGACCGGCTGCACGACCGCGGCTATGTGCACCGGGACATCTCCGGGGGCAATGTGCTGGTCGCCGACGACGGACAGGTCCGTCTGATCGACCTGACGTTCCTCGCCCCGCTGGACAGGGCCCTGACCGTGGCTCCCTACACACCCGGCTACGCCCCCGGCGAGGAGGAACGCCGTCGGCTGTGGCCGGATCCGGCGCGGGACCGCTTCTCGGTCGGTGCGCTGGCCCGGACGCTGCTGCTGCCCGCCATGGCGCGGCTGGAGGAGCACGACGACCCGGTACGGGTGACCCATCGTCAACTCCTCGGTGCGGGCTACCCGGTGCACGTCGCCGACTGCGTGGTCCGCGCCCTCGACCCGGATCCGGCACGTCGTCCGTCGCCGCTGTCGGCGTGGGCCGAGGAGTTGCGGGACTTGCTGGCCGCCGCACGGGACGCCCCGCACTGCTGCGTGGACGTGCTGCCGGGCGGCACCGGCCATCCCCTCGTGATCACCGGCGGGCCGTCCGGCATCCGCTGCCACGCCCCGGCGGGGGCGCAGCCGGACCCCCCAGCCCTGGCGGCCGGCGCTCCCCGGTCCGTGAGCGAGCTCGCGTGTCTGCTGGATCCGCACGGCAGGCCCGCGGTGGCCGCGACCGACGGTCAGGGGACGCTGTGGCTGGGTACGGAGGCCGGGTGGCGGGAACTCGCCACGGACGCCCGGGGCGTCGTCGCCCTCGGCACTCCCGGGGCCCCGCCGCTGCTCTGGACCGGCCACGGCTCGGGAATGCTCATGTACCGCTGGACCTCCGGCAGCGAGCCGCGTGCACGGTCGGCACCGGCCCCGTCGGCCCTCACCGTGCTGGCCGCCGCCCGTGACCACCGGGGCCGTCCCTGTGTCCTCGCCGGGCTGTCCGACTCGGTGGAGCTGTGGACCTGGCCGGAGTCCGGCACCGGCGACCCGGACCGCAGCCCGGTCTGCGCCGGCCCGGCCCGCCGCGCCGCACTCGCCCTCAACACCTGGGGCGAACTCGAGGCCGACGTGCTCCGGCCCGACGGCGGCCGGGAGACGTGGTGCGACCACTTCGCCGACGGCTGGCTGTGCATGGAGCGGGAAGCCCCCGGCGATCGGCCGGAGACCGCCGACGTGGCGCTGTTCGGCAACCGTCGGGCAAGCGCCCGGGCCTGCGCCACGTCCGAGGCCCTGACGGTGACGATGTCCGCCGAGGACTCCGCGGCATGGCGGCTCCCGGGCCCGGCACTGAGGGTACGGCTCACCCAGACCTCCGACGGCCGGCTCCTCGCCGTGTACCTCACCGAGGACGGGCCACGGAGCGTATGGGAGGAATGGACGGGAGTGCAGGGCCCGGAGCAGCGGCTGAAGAGCGTCTGAGACGGCCGGACGCCCGGATGGCTCGGGCGTCGCGGGGGACGGGCGGTGCGGGGGCAGGCGTCGCGGGAGCGGGCGTCCGGAGCCGGGCGGGCGCCGCCCGGGCGTCAGGGGGGTGCGCCTGCTCCCGACTTCGGCGGGCCGCCGCCGGTTTCCGCACCGGGCTGCGGTTCGCCGGTCCGCCCCTCGTCCTCCTCGAGGAACTGGACGATCGCCAGCACGAAGAGCAGGACCAGGACGATGCCGACGACGACCCAGGCCGTCGGATAGCTCCACAGCACGTACACCAGGACGGCCGCGGCGACCAGGATCCAGGTGATCCACGTCCGGTAGCGGTGGACGAACGGGCCGACCGGACCGGTGCGCATCCCCGCCCGGTCGGCGGTGTGGCGGGCGGCCTCGATGCCGGAATCCCAGAGCTGCCGTACGAACGTCGCCCACCGGCCCCGGCCGGTCAGCCAGGCGGCCAGCGCGATCACCACGCCGAGGACCACCACCGTCCGGACGGTGGTGCGCAGGTAGCGCGTCAGCGTGTCGTAGACGGCCCCGGCGGCGGGCTGCGAGACGGTGTCCGGCAGGGAGTTCAGATAGACCACCCGGAAGACGGTCAGGCCGGCTCCGAGGAGGAGCAGCGAGAACGCGAACCCGAGCGCGGCGGCGACCAGCACACGCCGGCGGTGGGTGGAGAGCAGCACCCCGGCGGCGACCAGCAGCACCGCGAGCACCGGCAGCCAGAACCCGGCGATCTGCAGCAGCCGGACGTAGGTCTTGACCTTGCCGATGTTGTCGGACCGCAGGACCGTGATGTCGGTGTGCACGTCGGGGATCCGTGCCGCGACGGTCAGCCCTTCGTTGACCAGGCGCTGTTTGACCTCGGCCACGACCGGGGCGAGGTCCACGGTCACCGAGTCGTTCTTGATCCGGACGGCGCCGTCGCTGCCGGTCAGGGCCTTCTCGACGGCGGTGTGGATCCGGCGGTTGGCCTCGACCCAGATCTTCTGGAAGGTCTCGGAGGCGATGATGTCCTGCGTCTTGTCGTGGACGAAGCTGCGGACGGCGTTCTCGAGCGTGCCGCCGAGCTTGCCGAGGGCCTTCTCCAGGAGCGGCCGGTCCTTCGGGGCCACGCCCTCCAGCAGCGCGGGCAGGTCGATGTGCTCCATCACCGCGTTGGTGACCCGGTTCGCGGCGGCGGCCTGGATGGCCGGATTGGACGCGAGGGGGGCGACCGTCGCGACGTAACGGTCGGTGTCGTCGAGTTCGTCCGCCGTCCAGGCGGCGACGGCGCCGAGCGGGGCGAGGATGCAGCCGATGACGATGAGCAGGGCCGAGAAGAAGGCCCGCCACCGGTGGTGGGTGGCCCCGGGCCGGGCCCGCTCGGCCTCCAGCGCGGTGAGGCGTGCGTGCAGCCGGTCCAGTTCGGAGCGCCCGGCGTCCGGTCCCTGCGACGCACCGGCAGGCCCCTCACCGGGCCCTGTTGGTCCGTTCTCCGGCATGCTGCGTCCTCCCCGAGTGCCTGTGGGTACGCCTGCCAGCAGACCCCTGGGCGCGGGCCCGCGCGAACGCTCGGAGCCGTCCGGGTGAAGGCCCCCGACGGCAGCCACCCGGACGGTCGAACGCGGACGTCGTACGAAGTCGGTCCTCTACGGACGTCGTACGAGCATGTCGTGCACGGGACCGTACGAAGACGTCGTGCCCAGGACCGTACGAAGACGTCGTGCCCAGGACCGTACGAAGACGTCACCGCCGCACCCGTCCCTCGGCGGCGCGCTCCGGCCCGGCAGCACCCCGGCCGGGCGCTCAGGCGGGCGGCGCGGTGGCCGGGCGGTGCCTGCCGCCGATGCCCTGCCGGTCGGCCGTCCGTGCCATGGCGCGGCGCACCGGGTCGGTGAAACCCCGCTCGACCGCGTCGTCCAGGAGTTCCAGTTCCGTGTGGACCTCCGGCAGCCGGTCGGCCGGCAGGGTGCCGAGCAGGCCCTCCAGCAGCGCACGGAGGTGCCGGCAGATCTGGATGGACGTCACCCCGTACTCGCGGATCTCGGTGACGGCGAGCTGGAGGTAGTCCTCCCAGGTGCGGCCGGGCACGACCAGGCGCGGGCTGCCGCCGGCGTCGACGAGCACATGGCGGCGGGAGAGCCGTGTCCTGCCGAGCACGTGGAGGAACGCCTCGATGTGGTTGAGCACCTGCACCGCGGACGTCGGGTCGTTCACGGCCGGGGAGAGGGCACGGATCGCGATGTCGACGAGGATGCGCAGCGCGAAGGCGGGGTCCTGCTCGATGGTCCGCTCCGCGCCGAGGGCGACGTGGCCCGTCACCGCCGCGGCGCCGGGCTCCCGGGTGCCCCCGAGGACCTCGACGAGGACGGCGCCGGGCGGTACGAAGTCGCCGACCTGATGGGCCAGGACGAACACGCAGTCGTGGTGCCCCGCGGCTGACAGCAGGCCGGCCACGTCGAAGGCCTGGATCGCTCCGCCGTGCTCGGACCGGATGTGCGTCACCGGGCCGGACGGCAGGACGAGCGCCGTGCCGTCCGGTGGCGTCAGACCGCGGGCGGCCTGCTCCGTATGGACGACGAGCCGCTGCCCCATGCGCGAGACCAGGTCGGCGATGGCCACCGGCCGGAGGTTGTGGGTGAAGCGGTTGAGGTAGACCAGCAGCAACAGCAGGCTGACGGCGACCGCGGTGCCGGCCAGGGTGACCCCCGTATCGGGGACCGAGTCCGCTTCGATGGTGCGCAGCAGGGAGAAGGCGAAGGCGAACGTCCCGGCAAAGGTGGCCAGTACGGCCTTCTGCAGGCGGTCGCGGTACCACAGGCGCATGTAGCGCGGGGACAGGGAGCCGGTGGCCTGCTGGACGACGAGGACGCCGATGGTGACGACGAATCCAAGCAGGGAGACCATGGCGCCGATGATGACACTGAGCACGCTGCTGGCCGTCGTCGCGGAGTAGTTCCAGCCGCCGAGCTGCCAGCCCGCGTCCTCCGCGGCGAGTGCGCCCTGGGCGAGGAGGACCCCGAGGACCAGTCCCAGCATCGGGACGATCCACAGGCTCGCCTTGGCGTACTGGCGCAGCCTGAAGCGGACTGCCCAGGACATCACGGTGCCCGCCCGGCGAGGGAGTTCCTCCCGGGCACCGGAACGGGGCTGGACGGCACGGGCGGCCTCCGGATGCGGCTCGGTCTGACGGCGGCGGTCGGCTGCGGCTGCGGACTGCGGCTGCGGACTGCGGCTGTCGGCTGCGGGCTGTCGGCTCGGCCGGGAGCTGTCGGCCCGAGGCTGTCGGCACGGGGCTCCCGGGCGCGCGTTCCACGGCCCCGAGGGGCGTACGGCCCGGATCCGGTCCGCGTCCCCGTGGTCCCGCCCGCCCGTTCCCGGCCGTGCGCTCCACCGTAATGCCGATGCCGGGCGCCCGCAGCGGAGGCGGGCCGCTCGGGAGGCCACCCCGAACATCCTTGCTTAAGCTGACCGGGCGGCACCGAAAGGGGCTCGTCATGGATGACTACCCGCTGATCGAGAACCACGGACTCATCGGTGACCTCCAGACCGCGGCGCTGGTGACCACGGACGGAGTCATCGACTGGTACTGCTGCCCGCGCTTCGACTCGCCCAGTGTGTTCGGCGCCCTGCTGGACCGGGCCAAGGGCGGGCACTTCTCGGTCGCGCCGGCCGACACCGCGTACACGACCAAGCAGTTGTACCTCCCGGACACCGCAATCCTCGTGACGAGGTTCATGACCGAGGCCGGTGCCGGCGAGGTGGTCGACTTCATGCCGGTGACCGGGCACACCGCCACCGCCCGGCACCGGCTCGTGCGCATGATCCGGTGTGTGCGCGGCACCATGGCGTTCAGGATCGACATCGTCCCCCGGTTCGACTACGGCCGGAAGCCGCACGAACTGCGCATCACCGAGCAGGGTGCCGTGTTCGCCTCCGACGGCATGGAGCTGACCGTCCACCCGGTCCGCGAGCCGGGCGACGAGCGGCTCATACGCGCCGAGCCCGACGGACAGGACCTGCACATGCTGCTCACCCTGGAGGCCGGTCAGCAACGGGGTGTGGTCCTGGAGTCGGACGCGGACGGGTCTCCCAGGGAGATCCAGCTCCCCGGGTTCACGCAGCTGTTCGACGACACGGTCCGGTTCTGGCGGTCGTGGCTGGGCCAGTCGCGGTACACGGGCCGCTGGAGGGAGGCCGTGGAACGCTCGGCCATCACCCTGAAACTGATGACGTACGCACCCAGCGGCGCCCTGGTGGCGGCCCCGACCGCCGGGCTGCCGGAACAGCTGGGCGGCGAGCGGAACTGGGACTACCGGTTCGCCTGGATCCGCGACTCCTCGTTCTCCGTGTACGCGCTGCTGGGCCTCGGGTTCACCCAGGAGGCAGAGGCCTTCATCCGCTGGCTGGGCAACCGGGTCCAGGAGAGGGCCGGCTACGGGAGCGAGGCCGAGGGCGACACCGGTCCGATGAACATCATGTACCGGGTCGACGGTTCCTCCGACCTCTTCGAGGAGATCCTGGACCACTGGGAGGGTTACCAGGGCTCGGCCCCGGTACGCATCGGCAACGGTGCGGCGACCCAGCTCCAGCTGGACATCTACGGTGAGGCGCTGGACAGCATCTACTTCGCCCACCGCCACGGGCTGCAGCTGGGCCACAAGGGCTGGACGGCGCTGCGCACCAACCTCGACTGGCTCGCCGACCACTGGGACCAGGCCGACGAGGGCCTGTGGGAGACCCGGGGCGGCCGCCAGGACTTCACCTACGGCCGGGTGATGTCCTGGGTGGCCTTCGACCGGGCGCTGCGGCTGGCGGGTGACACCGGCTGGCCCGCGGCGACCGAGCGCTGGAGCGGCGAGCGGGACAAGATCTACGACCAGGTCCTGACGCGGGGCTGGCACCCGGACCGCAAGGCGTTCGTCCAGCACTACGGCAGCGATGTGCTCGACTCCTCGCTGCTGCGGATGCCGACGGTCGGCTTCGTCACCCCCTCCGACCCCATGTGGCAGTCGACGCTGGAGGCGATGGACCGGGAACTGGTCAGCGACAGCCTGGTCTACCGGTACAACCCCGAGGCCTCGCCCGACGGGCTGCGCGGCTCCGAGGGCACGTTCTCGCTGTGCACGTTCATGTACGTCGACGCGCTCGCCCGGGCCGGGAGACTGGACCAGGCGCGGCTCGTCCTGGAGAAGATGCTGACGTACGCCAACCATCTGGGCCTGTACTCCGAGGAGATCGGCCTGACCGGACGCCAACTCGGGAATTTCCCCCAGGCGTTCACCCACCTGGCATTCATCGACGCGGCGATCACCCTGGACGCCGCGCTCAACCGGGCGAAATCGGCGGGACGTTGACAAGCCGCCGCACTTGACCTGACGCCCAGGATCCGCCGCACCCTGTCGGTGGGCCTGACGTAGTCCAGCAGGGGCCCGACCACGGTCGGGCCGGACACCACGAGGATCACCCCCACCATGCAGGCCACGGCGAGCGGGACACCGAACAGCGCCGGCATGAGCGCCATGGTGGCCCCCAGGTGACCAGTACGCCCAGCACGATCAGCCGGGCCACCACGCCACGGGTCCTGCCCCGGGGACGGCGCAGATCGAGGCCCAGTCCGGCGTCGTAGAGGATCACCGCCAGAGGGACACCAGCTGCGGGAAATCGGGCACCAGCTGGTCGGGGTGGACGACGTCGGTCAGCGCCCCCGCCGTGAAGCCCACGGGCAGCAGCACGATCAGTGCCGGGATCCGCAGCCGGCTCGCCAGGATCTGGGAGCCCACGGCGAGGACGACGGTCAGGCCGATGCCCAGGAGGATCTGGTCCTCGCTCACGGAGGCCTCACCCTTCCGGATCGGGCACGGTCGCGCCCCTGCGGGTCGGGCGCCGTCCCGCCCCGGCGGTCAGGCGCCGTCCGCAGGGCCGGCCGCACGGCCGCCCTCCGCGTCGCCGCGGCGCAGCTCGGCGTCGGTGAGGGACTCCAGCTCCCCGTGGGTGTCCAGCCAGTAGAGGAGGACGACGGCCGGTCCGACGAGCACCACGGCCACCAGGGTCACGAAGGCCAGCCAGCGCAGCGTCGTGGGATCGCCCGCGCCCTCGGCGACGGTCAGGGACGTGGGGACGAGGTAGGGGCGCTGCGCCATGCCCCAGGCGATCACGGCCGCGGCGACGACGCCGACGCCCGTGACCCGTGACCAGGCCCCCGAGGGGCGCAGCAGCAGCCACGCCGTGACGAACGTGGCAGCCGCGGCCACGATGACGAAGAACAGCCCGACGCCGTGGGTGAGCCCGTGCCACATGTGCGGGGCGTCGTCGCGGGTGACGACCAGGGTGATCACGGCCAGGACGGCGAGCACGGCGAGGGCCCCGAGTGCCCGCCGCCGGAAGTAGCCGTCGAGATCGGGTGCGTCGTACCGGCGGGCGTCCGCGGCCAGGAACACGGCGCCGAGGAACGCCGTCGCCGCGATGGCGAGCAGGCCGAACATGACGGAGGTGGGGTTGGACCAGGCCTCCGCCGAGGGCTCCGTGCCCGGTGCGGCCCGGCCTGAGGCGACGCCGCCCGCGGCCGCGCCGAGGAAGAACGGCGTGAGCAGCGAGGAGATCGCGAACACTGCCCCGTAGAGCCGGCGTCCGGCCAGCCGCTGGGCGGGCTTGCGGAAGGCGAATCCGGCGCCGCGCAGGACGAGGCCCAGGGCGGCCAGCGCCAGGGGCAGCCACATCGCGGAGAAGACGGACTGGAAGAACACCGGGAAGCCGGTCCACATGATGACGAGGACGAAGATCAGCCAGACGTTGTTGACCTCCCATACGGGGGCCATGGCGTGGTCGATCAGCCATCGGGGCCGCTTGCCGCGTGCGGCTCCGCCGGCGGTCAGGTCCCAGAAGCCCGCTCCGTAGTCGGTGCCGCCGGCGCAGGTGTAGGCGGCGATCGCGAGCAGCAGTACGACGGCGATGAGGTCGGCCATCATGACCGGCCGTCCCGGTCCCCGCCGGATCCGCCGCCGGCGGCCGGGGCGTCGCCGGCCGGGACCGGGGGGCGCGGGCCGTAGGGGGTGCCGGTCTCCGGTTCCTCCGCCGGGATGCCGGCCGCCTGCCGCTCGTCGGCGAGCCGCCAGCGGGTGCGCATCTTGAGCAGGATGACGAGGAACGAGCCGAAGACGAGCACGTACACCAGGGCCACCAGGCCGAACAGCACCCATAGCGTGGTGGAGCGGGTCGCGGTGACCGCTTCGGCGACCCGCATGTTCTGGTAGACGATCCAGGGCTGACGGCCCACTTCCGTGGTGATCCAGCCGCATTCGACCGCGACGAGGGAGGCGACGCCCGCACACGCGGCGCTGCGGTAGAACCACGGGGAGGCGGGCAGCCTGCGCCGGCGCAGCCAGACCAGGCCGTACCAGAGGGCGAGCAGCACCAGCAGGGAGCCGATCACGACCATGATGTCGAAGGCGAAGTGGGTGATGGTCGCCTGGGTGGCGTTCGGCCGGTCGCTCGCGGGCACCGACGTCAGCCCGGTCACCTCGGTGTCGGGGCTGAATCCGGCCAGGATGGAGTCGAGCTGCGGGATCTTGATGCCGCCGGAGACGCTGCCGTCCGGGTGCAGCCGGCCGAACAGGTACTCCGGTACGTGGGTGTCGGTCTCCCAGACGATCTCCATCGCCGCGAACTTCACCGGCTGCTTGTGGAACACCGACCGGGCGATGGCGTCGCCCAGCACGAACTGCACCGGCGTCAGCACCGCCGCGACGGTGAAGGGCACGGTGAAGCCGAGCCGGTGGTAGCGGTCCCGGCGGCCGCGGAGCCATCCGGCGGCGTAGACCCCGGCCACGACGTAGCCCGCGGTCACCAGCATGGCCACTACGAAGTGCCAGTACTGCGGCCCGAACATCGGGGTGAACACGGCCTTCCAGATCTGTACGTCGACGGGGTTGCCCTCGGCGTCCAGGGAGAAGCCCTGTGGAGTGTTCATCCACGAGTTGGCGGCCAGGATGCCGAACGCCCCGAGCAGCGCGGCGGCCGGCAGCGGCAGTCCCAGCAGGAAGTGGGTGCGCGGCTTCAGCCGGCGCCATCCGTACAGATAGATGGCGATCAGCACGGCTTCGAGGAAGAACGCCCAGGCCTCGACGCCGAATCCGATGCCGAAGACATCACCCCATCGCCCCATCAGCCCGGGCCAGAGCAGACCGAACTCGAAGGACAGCACGGTGCCGGTGACCACGCCGACCGCGAACTGCACCGCCATGACGGCCGACCAGCGCCGGGCCAGCAGCAGGGCGGTGGGATCGTCGTGGCGCAGGCCCCGGTAGTGCATGATCAGGGTGATGAAGGGCAGCGCCACCCCCATGGGCACCAGGACGATGTGCGAGGCCAGGGTGAAGGCCATGAGCCCTCTGGCCGGGAGCATTTGCGCGGGGGCGTCCGCCAGCAGATGGACCGTCGTGTGCATGGGTGCCTTTGCCGCTAGGAGGTGTCCGGCGGATCACGGCCGGGCCCGGTCCGCCCGACGCGGGAGGTCGGAGGGTCAGCCGCCGGTGGCGAAGCCCGGGTAGAGGGTCATTCCGCCGTCCACGTAGAGGGTGGCGCCCACCACGTAGTCCAAGAGGTCGGAGGCGAGGGCGACCACGGCGTTCGCGATGTCCTCGGCATCGCCGACGCGGTCGTACGGGATCAGCCGGAGCAGGTCCCGCTCCGCCTCGGGGGTCTCCCAGGCACTGCGGTTGATCGGCGTCCTGATGGCTCCGGGGGCGACGGCGTTGACCCGGATCCGGTGCGGGGCGAGCTCCTGGGCCAGGGTCTGCATCATCATCGCCACGCCGCCCTTGGAGGAGGCGTAGTTCACGTGCCCGGCCCACGGGATGACCTGGTGCACCGAGCTCATGCAGATGATCTTCCCGGCCGCTCGTGAGACCTCCGGGACCACGCCGCGCCTCAGGAACTCCTTCGCCGCCTCGCGGGCGCACAGGAACTGGCCCGTGAGGTTGACGTCCAGCACCTTCTGCCACTGGGCGAGGGTCATCTCGGTGAACGCCGCGTCGCGCTGGAGTCCGGCGTTGGCGACGAGGACGTCGATCGTCCCGAACTCCTTGACCATCCAGGCCATCATGGCGGTGACCTGGTCCTCCTGGGACACGTCCGCCTCGTAGGGCTCCGCGCGCACCCCGTACGAGGTGATCTCCGCGACGACCTTCTCGGCCTCCTCGCGGCCGGCGACGTAGTTCACGACCACATCGGCGCCCGCCTGGCCGAGGCCGATGGCCGTCGCCTTGCCGATGCCGGAGTTGGCGCCCGTGACCAGGGCCTTCTGGCCCTTGAGCAGGTGCGCCGGGATCACGCCCCGGGGTGCGCCCTCGGTGGAATTCACGACTCCGTGCCTCCTCGCTGCTCCTCGCCGCCCGGGCCCCGGGGGGCAGCGGGCCACGATGGGCCGGTCCGGGCGCCACAGAACCACCCGCGGGGCGGCGCGGCAGCTCCGGCGAGCTGGCGTTGGTCTGCCCGGCGGAGCATCTTCGCCCGGTCGGAGCACGGGCCGGCGATGGCGCGCGGGGGCGTCGCGGGCCGGGCGCGCGGGGGCGTTGCGGGCCGGATTGCGGATGGCGGGCGCGCGGGCCGGGTCGCGTAGGCGGGCGCCTGGGCCGGGTCGCGTAGGCGGGCGCCTGGGCCGGGTCGCGTAGGCGGGCGCCTGGGCCGGGTCGCGTAGGCGGGCGCCTGGGCCGGATGTCAGCCCAGGCGTTCCAGGAGGTGGTCCCCCGCCCTCAGGGCGTTGGCGATGGCCGTCAGGGACGGGTTGACCGCCCCGATACTCGGGAAGAAACTCGTGTCGACCACGTAGAGGTTGTCCAGTTCATGGGCCTTGCAGTCGACGTCCAGGGCGGAGGAGGCAGGGTCGGCCCCGAACCGCACGGTGCCGGCCTGGTGCGCGGTGGCACCGATCGGCATGCCCTTGTGCAGATAGATGCTGTGGGGCAGCAGATGGTGCTCGTACATGCCCAGACGGCCCAGCATCTTCTGGAGCTTGTGCCGCAGCCGCTGCAGACCGGCGATGTTGTTCTTCTCGTCGAGCGCCAGATGGATGCGCCCGTCGGCGTCCAGCGTGACGCGGCTGTCCGGCAGCGGCAGGTCCTCCCCGCACAGCCAGAAGTCGACGGCGTGGTGGGCCATCACCTCGAAGGGCATGTTCGGGGTGACCGCGCCGGCCCAGCGGGGTGCCTCGCCGTGGATCTGTTCGGCGTCCGACTTGCCGAGCATCTGGATCCCGCCCAGCGGATGGTCCCAGTCGTCCGCGCCGAGGTACCAGTCGTGCAGGGCGAGGGTCTTCTGGAACTGGGTGTCGTTGGGCTCCTTCGAGATCGCCATGAGGGCGAGGTTGTTGTGCCGCATGTAGTGGCGGCCGACCACGTCCGAGCCGTTCGCGAGACCTCGGGGGTGCTGGTCGTTGGCCGAAGCCAGCAGCAGGGCCGCGGAGTTGACCGCCCCGCAGGACACCACCACGATGTCCGCCGAGTAGCGGGCCTCCTCGTCGTCCGCGAGCCGGGCGACGACCGAGGTGACGGTGCGCCCGGTCGGATCGGTCTCCAGCCGGACCACGTGGGCGTTGGTGACCAGCTCGACGTTCGGGTGGCGCAGGGCGGGTTCCACGCAGATCACCTGGGCGTCGGACTTGCCGCGGACCAGGCACGGGAACCCGTCCACCCGGTTGCAGCGGATGCAGCTGCTGGACGGGGTGGCGCGGCCGTGTTCGTCCTGGACCAGGTCGACACCGATCGGCAGGTGGAACGGGTGCAGCCCCTGCTTCTCCAGGTCGTCACTCAACTGCTGGATGCGCGGCTCGTGTTCGACGGGAGGGTACGCGTACTGGGCGCTCACGGGCCCTTCCCAGGGGTCCTCGCCGTGCCGGCCGTGCACCAGGTAGAGGTGCTCGGCGCGGGTGTAGTAAGGCTCCAGGTCCTCGTACCGGATGGGCCAGGCGGGTGAGATCCCGTCGTGGTGGCGCAGCTCGCCGAAGTCCTCGGGGCGCAGCCGGAAGAGGGCGGCTCCGTAGAACTTGGTGTTGCCGCCGACGTAGTAGTTGACCTCGGGCGGGAACTCGTCGCCGTGCTTGTCGAACCAGAACTCCGGCGCGCGGTACTTGCCCCTGACGAACACCGCGGTGGAGTCCCAGTTGTCCCGCTCACGCGGGAGGTAGTCGCCGCGTTCGAGGACCAGCACCCGTTTGCCGGAGGGGGCGAGCCGGTGCGCGAGCGTACCGCCGCCGGCGCCGGTACCGATGATGATCACGTCGTAGTGGGGGGAGTCGCCCACGGCGGCCACCGTCCTTGCGCTCGCGGCCCCGGTGCTCGGACCGGGACCTGTGGCAGCTTTCCACCTCTTCGAAGTTATCCGCCCTTCCGGGTCGCGGCACCCGGGCGGCGGACCGGGTACCACCGGCCCGCGGTCACAGCACGGCGATCGGATTCACCGGGGAGCCGGTGGCCGCGGGCAGCCGCAGGGGGGCGACGACGCACAGGAAGCTCCAGCGGCCGGCCTCCTCGCACACCGGGGCGAGCTCCTCGAACTGCAGATAGTCCATCAGGTGCACCCCCATGGCGTGCATCGCCAGCACGTGCACGGGGAAGGCCACCCCGTCCACCGCGCTGGGGGCGGTGTCGTTGTTCCCGTCCGAGCCCAGTACGGCGACGCGCCGCTCGGCCAGGAACCGCATCGCCGTCGGGTGGAACCCGGCACGGGCCTCCGCCGCGTTCCACGCCCCGAGCCGCCGGCGCCGGTGGCGGTGTCCCACCCGTACGAACAGCAGGTCTCCCGGCCCCACCCGGACCCCCTGGGCGGTCTCGGCGGCGGTGAGGTCACCGGCCGTCACATGGTCGCCGGGTTCCAGCCAGGGGACACCGCGCAGCCGCGGTACGTCCAGCAGCACTCCGCGGCCCGCGATCCCGTCGTGGACCAGGTCGAGCGACAGCTCGCCGGCGCCGTCGGGTGTCACACTGCTCGCCGGCACGCCGTCGAAGAGCTCGCCGTCGAAGACCACATGGCACAGCGCGTCGAGATGGCTGTCCGCGTCGCCGTGCACGTTCATCGCGAAGCGGTCACGGGCGAACTGCAGCCCGCCGGCACCGAGGTCGTCCCCGGCGGGTCCGGTCATCCGGTGGCACGCGGGATCCGGGTTGTCCGGCCCGGGCTCGGTCTCGATGGGCGCGGCGAGGGACACCGTGCGCCCGGACCGGACCTCGCCGGCGGCGGCCACCACGCGTTCCTGCGTCAGATGGCACAGGGCGCCGGGCCGGGTACCGGTGGCGTCGTGGCGGGCCTCGGTGCGCAACTGCTCGTACAGGTCCCGGAAGGCGGCCTCCGACATGGGCTCGGCGGCCCGGGGGTGCTGGTGCCCGGTCGTCATGGTGTCCCCCAGGGTTCGAGACCCCACCGGAGCTCGTGATGGTCGTCCGGCTCCAGGGTGACGAGGTCGGTGCCGCTGCGGAAGGCGTCGGCGGGGCAGGTCATGGGCTCCACGGCGAGCCCCCGTCGCCGCCGCGCCAGCTCGGACAGGGTGTCACCGGTGTACACCTGCACGTACCGGACGGCCTCGTCCAGCCGTAGGTCGACACCGTGCCGCCCCGACGGGTGCGCCAGCCGCACGACGGCCCAGCCGTCGGTGCCGCGGTCGAGCCCGGTGAAGGCGGTGTCCAGCTGCTGGTCGCCGACGGGCCGGGCGGTGCGGAAGTCGTACGCGCCGCCCTCGACCGGCGTCCGGCCCACCGGCAGGCCCTGCTCGTCGGTGGGCAGCCGGTGCCGGGCGGGCACGGTGAGCAGCACGGTGTCCACCAGATGGGTCCCCACGGTCAGGTAGGGGTGCTGGCCGGCCCCGTAAGGTGCCGGGAGATCCCCCGTGTTGGTGGCCGTGACGGTGACGTCGAGGCCCCGTGGACCGAGCCGGTAGTCCGCGTGGACCTCCAGCCTGAAGGGGTAGCCGGGCTGGGGAAGCAGCATGGTCCCCACCCGGATCCGGTCCTCGATGCGGGCGAGCAGCTGCCACGGGGTCCAGCGCAGCAGCCCGTGGATCGCGTTGTCCTTCTCCGGTTCGGTCAAGGGGAGTTGCAGCTCGCGGCCGTCGAAGCGGTAGCGGCCGCCGCCGATGCGATTGGGCCAGGGGACGAGCAACTGGCCGCGGCCGCCGGTGATCTGCTCGTCAGCGGTGAACCCGTCGAGCACCGGCCTGCCGTCGACCTCGTAGCGCCGCAGGGCGCCGCCCTGCTGCACCACGACGGCCGACTGCCGCCCGTGGCGCAGCTCCCACTGTTCTCCTGTGGCACCGGCGGTCATACGCGTCTCCTCGATCGGCGCGGTACGGGCGGCGGCCGCGGCTGCGGGCGGGTCGCCCGGCGCCGTCTCCTCGGTGGGCAGGGCCCTGTCCTCGGTGAGCAGGGAGAGGACGGCCGCCACCACGGACTCCGCAGGCTGGTCGATCTCCACCACGCACGGGTGCTCGGCGGGCCCCGGCTCCTCCAGGTCCACGAACTGGCTGTCCAGCAACGCCGCCGGGAAGAAGTGCCCGTGCCGTTCGGCCAGACGGGAGCGGATGAGCTGCGGCGAGCCGTGCAGATACACCAGCCGCACACCGGGCCGCCCGCGGAGCAGGTGGTCGCGATAGGCGCGCTTGAGTGCGGAACAGGCGATGACGGCCCGCTGCCGCGCCGCGATCCGCTCATCCGTCCAGGCGGCCACGGCGTCCAGCCACGGTCGCCTGTCGGCGTCGGTGAGCGGCCGGCCGGCGGCCATCTTGGCGCGGTTGGCCGGGGAGTGGAAGTCGTCGGCGTCCCGGAAGATCCGGCCGAGCCGGTCGGCGAGCAGCCGCCCCACCGTCGTCTTCCCGGCCCCGGACACGCCGACGACCAGCACCACGGGGGCCGTCACCGGGTCCGGCACACCGGGTGCCGGGCCGCGTGACGGCCGGGGTGTCAGCCCTTCCGGACTCTGGGAGCCGTGCACAGTGCCCAGATGACGTAGAAGTCGACCGCGAGCAGCACGAACGCCCAGAACGGCGCGTACGGCACCCACAGGAAGCTCGCGATCAGGCCCAGCGCCGCCAGCACCACGCCGGCCGTCCTCGCCCAGGGGGCGGCGCCCAGGAGCACGGCGACACCCGTGACGATGATCAGGATGCCGAGGATCAGGTGGATCCAGCCCCACGCGGCGATGTCGAACCGGAACACGTAGTGGGGTGTGACGACGAACAGGTCGTCCTCGGCGACGGCGGAGACGCCCGCGAAGAAGGACAACAGTCCGCCGAACAGCATCAGTACCCCGGCGAAGACCAGCCGGCCACTGGTCGTGCCGTCGTTCGGAGGACGCTGCTCCGTGGTGCCCGGTCTGGATCCGCTGACTTGACTCGCCATGACGGTCGCTCCTTACTGACGGGGTCGCGGGATGTGCGGTGGCCCTCGGGCTCGGTCGGGAAGTGCGGGCTCGGTGGACGGTCGTGCGCTGTGGCGGCGGTGTCGCCGGCTGCGTGCGGGGGTCCGGTGGGCGGGGGTCCGGTGGGCGGGGGTCCGGTGGGCGGGTGTCCGGTGGGCGGGTGTCCGGTGGGCGGGTGTCCGGTGGGCGGGTGTCCGGTGGGCGGGTGTGCCCGTGCGCTCCTCGGCGCCGGGGCCGGCAGGGTTCGTGACGAGGTGTGTCCGGGAGTCGACTCCTCGGCGGCACGGCTCGTGACGGCTGGGACCGCCCGTAGGCGACAGGGCCGTCCCGCGGACCTCGGCTGGGCGGCAGGGCAGGAGCGACCTGCGGCCGCCGACGGCCGGGAGCTGCCTGAGCCATCCGGAGCCGGGGAGCGGCTGCCGCCGCGCCCGACCGGCGCCGACCGGCCGACCCTTCCGCCGCGGGCAGCAGGAGCAGTGCTTCCGATCGTTCCTGGAAACGGCCACGACGGGAGGGTGGCGGGCGCGCGCCGTGCCGTTCGAGCACGCCGAAACGATCGCGCCCGTGGGGCCACCACGGTGCGCCGCCCTCCGGCTCAGCCGAGGAGCTTGGCCTTCTGCGCCGCGAATTCCTCTTCGGTCAGCACACCCTGTGCCTTCAGCTCGCCCAGTTCCTTGAGCTGGTCGATCTTGCTGCTCATGTCGTCGACGAGAGGAGCCGAAGACGCGGCGGGCTCCTGCGCGGCCGGTGCGGCCGCTGCCTGCTGCTGCTCCTCCTGCTGTGCCCATCGCCCCGCCTGCCGCCGGGACACTCGGTTGGACACCGCGGTGGCGGTTCCAGCGATGACGGCGGTGCGGGCGACGCCGCGAATGAGTCCGGGCATGTTCACTCATCTCCCAGGTGCGCAGAGGGGCGGACCGGCACGGAACCGGTGCGCGTGCCGTTCGGCGGTGCTGCTCGGGCCGTTCAGGCCGCGGCCGTTCGACCGGGACCGGACTCCTCCACGGCGTCCAGCGACGCCAGCAGGGCCTGGACGGGGATGCGGCCGCTCGCCACGAGCTGCGCGCCGCTGCGCCGCATGGCCCGGGCGAAGGGTGCCGCCCAGAGGTTCTCGTAGATGAGGATCCCGGCGGAGTTGCCGGGTTCCAGCGCGGTCCCCGCCTCGTCGATGTCGCCCTGGTCCAGCAGGCCGGCCGACGCGCCCTCGAAAACCGAGAGGTCGGTCTCGTCGCCGAGGTCCGCCATTTCCACCGCGGTGACCGAGCCGTCGAGGTCCTTGCGGACGAAGACCAGGTCGAGGATGCGGATGATGCCGCGGTCGACCAGGTCGAGCAGGAGGGGGAAGCCCTCGCCCGTCATACGGTTGCCTGGGAATTCGACGACCAGGTAGTCGACGGGTCCCATCTCTTCCACGTCGTCGGTCATGGTCGCTCCTCACGCGCGGATCGGGGGGGCCGGGCCTCGGCCGCGGCACCTCCCGCGGACTGCGGCGCCCGCCGCGCGGGCGGCGGCGTCCGGCCCAGGGGGTGTCCGGTGGATCACGGCCGGGCCCGGGGCGCCCGGCACCGCGGCCTGCGGTGTTGCCGTCGGTCGCCGATGCTCCGCATCGACTCCCCTGCCTTCGGTGGGAGCCTCGTCCTCCGCCTTGCAGTCCACGGCACCGGACGACCCGGGCTGTCCGACCCTGATCCACCGGACACCCCTAGCAGTCATTGCAGCATCCCGGGGAGGGCTTCGCACGTCGTGCCCCGCCGGTCGTCCCGTCCACTGCGGGCGTCCCGTCCACCGGTCAGGTCAGCTGGTAGAGGCTCTTCCCCGTGAGCCACAGGCCGACCACGAGGCAGATGATCACCACGGCCCGCTGCTCGTGGTCCTCCAGCCAGGTGCGCAGCTGCACCAGCCGGGCCTGGGCCGCCTCCTGTCTGACCACCACGTACAGCTCGGTGGACAGCAGACTGGCGGTGGCGAGGACGCAGAAGCCGAACAGCGCCAGCCACGACGAGAGGTGCGACAGGTCCGCCTCGACGACTGTCGCGGCCCCCGCGGCGACCATGCCCCAGGGCTGCAGCAGCACGGCGAGTCCGGCCGCCGCCCACACCGAACTGCTGTCCATCCGGGACGTCATGGACGCGGACGTCCGGGAACGGGTCGTCGTGCGGGGCGTCTTGTCCGGGGGCGCGGGGCGCGCGTCCGCGGATCCGCCGGGCGGTCGTCCGGCGACAGGACCGGTCCCGCCGGATACCGTGGCGGCGGGCGGCGCCTGCGGGGCCGACCTGAGCCGCCCGCGCCGGTACACGCCGTAGAGGACGAGCAGGACTCCGACGGCGAGTTTGCCCACGAGCGCCGCCGTGGACGGCGGCGACCGGGGCGGCGGGGGCTGTCCGCCGGTCAGTGCCAGGACCAGTGCGATCACGGCGACGAGACAGGCCAGCCAGCCCATGATGAAGGCCAGGCCCTTCCACACGCCTCGGGCGGACGCCACCACGAGGACGAAAGCCATGATCGGCAGCGGGTCGAGGGTGATGCCCAGCGCGATGAAGAGCAGGTCGAGGACCATGTCGGGCCAATCGTGCGGTGACGACACGAGACTATGCACGGGCCGCGGGCGCGCCACTCCGGTCCGGCACGCCTGCCGCCGCCCGGGATGCCCGTGGGCCCCGTATCCCCCAGTCTGGACGCAGGGAAGGAGCGGGCCATGACGACTTCCGGACCGGTGCCGCCGAGGGTGGGAAACCCGGGCCGCCCGCCCGGGCCGGGTGCGGTACCGGCCGGCTGATGCCTGCGGCCGATCCGGGGGACCACCGCGCGCGGGCGGACGAGGGGACCCGCGCCGACGCCGAGGGGACCCGCGCCGCGGAGGAGGCCCGCGCCGCCAGGGGGGCCAGCGCCGCGGAGGAGGGCGCGGCCGCACGTCCTCCGGGCTCCGTGCTGCGGCCGTCGCGGTGGCGCGGCCGGACGCAGGAACTCACCGCGGCGGCCAAGCGGACGCACCGGCGCGCGGAGGTGCGCTTCCCGGTGATCACGCATCTCGCCGACCGTCTGGTGACGGTGAACATCTTCGACTCGGCGACCCGGCTGGCGGCGCAGTGCTTCCTGACCGCCGTGCCGTTGCTCTTCCTCGTCGGGGCGTTCGCTCCCAAGGCGGTGCGCGATCAGCTGGTCAGTTCGGTGCGTGCGGTGTTCGGTCTCACGGGCGTGGCGAACGCCCAGCTGCAACAGGTGCTCGTGACGCCGACGGAGGACCTCCGCGAGGTCACCGGGGTGGTGGGCGGGCTGATGGTGCTGCTCTCCGCGACCGCCGTGAGCCGGGCGATGCAGCGGCTGTGCAAACGGGCCTGGGAGATACCCCGGGCCGGCACCCACCTCGCCCCGTGGCGGTGGCTGGCGTGGATCGCGATCTGGCTCGGAGTCGTGATCGTTCAGGGGCCGGTGCGCGACGGGTTCGGTCTGGGACTGTTGCTGGGCGTCCCGCTCACACTGGTGCTCCAGACCGGCCTGTGGTGGTGGACCCAGCATCTGCTGCTGGGCGGTCTGCTGAGCTGGCGGCCGCTGCTGCCCGGTGCCGTCCTCACGGCGGTCACGGGCACCGCCCTGACGGTCAGCGCACGGTTCTACATGCCGCGGGCACTCGACCGCGCGCTGGCGGAGTACGGGTCGGTCGGTTCCGTCTTCGTCCTGCTCTCCTGGCTGATCGTGGTGTGCGTGGCCGTGGCGATCAGCATCACTGTGGGCGCCGTGGTGGCCCAGGAGCCCCCGCTGGACCGCCGCCTGGGGAGTCCGCCTGCACGGTGGAGCCGGGCCGAGGATGCGTGACGGGACCGGGGCGGGGCCGGACCGGGGCACCGGGCAGGCGGCGCGGATGCGGGAGGCCCGACAGCCCGTGGGAGCGGCGGGGTGACGCGTGCCGGAGACGGATGACGGCGCGGAGGCCGCCGCCCGTGGCGGGGAACAGCGCGGCCTCACCTCCGCAGGCCAGGGTGAGGCGCCGTACGAGCGCGAGGCCGAGTCCGGTGCCTCCCTTGGGCGCGTCGGGGGCGCGCCAGAAGCGGTCGAACGCACGGATGCGCTGCTCTGCCGTCATGCCGGGGCCGCGGTCCGCCACGCTCAGCTCCGCCCACGTGGTCGTGAGCCTCCGCGAGACGGTGACGGCGCTCCCCGCGGGGGCGACGCGCAACGCGTTGGAGAGCAGATTGTCCAGGATCTGTTCGAGGGCGCCGGGGACCGCGAGGACGGAGCCGGCCGGTCTGCCGGTGCGAGTGAGGAGGAGGCACACGCCCTGCTGCGCGTAGAGCCCGGACCAGGCACGGGTCCGCTCCTCGAGCACCGGGTCCAGGCGGACGGGTTCGGGCGTGAGCGCGGTCTCCTCCAGCCGGGCGAGGGCGAGGAGCTTCTCGATCATCCCGGCCAGCCTGTCGGTCTCGGCCGTCGCGGCCCGCAGGTTGGCGCGCGCATGTGGCGGCACGTGGCGTTCCATGACCTCCAGACGGAGCCGGAGCGCTGCGAGCGGGGTCTTCAACTGGTGGGAGGCTTCGCCCGCGAAGGCGCCCTGTGCGGCGAGGAGGTGCTCCAGCAGGGCCGCCGTACGGTTGAACGTGGCCGCCAGACTCCGTACCTCGGGCGGCCCCGTCGTCACCGAGGCCGACGTGGACAGGGTGCCGCCGGCCAGGGTGTGCGCGGCGCGTTCCAGTTCGCGGATGGGGCGGCCGATCCAGCGGGCCAGGGCGAAGGCGGCCACGGCGGCAGCGGCCAGCACCCCGGATCCGCCGAGCGCCAGCACCAGCCACACCCGGTGGACGCCGTTCGCGGTCGCGTCGGTGGGGACCGTGAGGTGTACGGCGCCCAGCAGTGCCGCGCCGTGCCGCACCGGAACGGCAACCGACAGCCATCGGACGCCGCCGATGGTGGAGGTGCGCACGGTGGCCCCGTCGCTGCCGAGCAGCGCGGCGGAGATCTCCGGGCGCCGGGCCAGCCCGGCCCGTCCGCGGCGGTCCAGCGCGCGCGAGCCGGCGAGCAGGGCGCCGCGCTCGTCCACGACCAGGACACGGCCGCCGATGCGGTCCGCGCAGTCGCCGACCCGGTGGGCGAGTTCCTGGGAACGGCCGTAGGTGAGCGACAGGGCGGCGTAGCCGGCGATCGACTCCGCCTCCTCGGTGGCGGCGTGGGTGGCGCGTTCGCGTTCGGCACGGGAGTAGACGTAACCGAGCGGGATCTCCAGACACGCCAGCACGAGTGCCACAAGCGTCAGGTAACTGAAGAGCAGTCGGCGTGTCATCACGGCCCCGGCTGCGGGGGGACGCCGTCGCGGTGCGGACGGACGGCGAGGCGCAGGCCGACGCCGCGCAGGGTCTGGATCCATGACGGATCGCCCAACTTGCGGCGCAGGGTAGCGACATGGACGTCGAGGGTCTTGGTGGGGCCGTGGAAGTGGGGATCCCAGACCCGGTCGAGGATCTCCTGGCGGGAGTAGACCGCGCCGGGGTCCTCGGCCAGCAGGGCGAGCAGGTCGAACTCCTTGGGCGTGAGCGTGACCGGCTGTTCCCCGATCCACACCCGGCGGGTGCGGCGGTCCACGACCAGGGCACCGCCCGTGGTGGAGGGCGGCCGTACCTGCCCGCTTCCGGATGCGGCCGCCGGGTCCGGCGGCGGGGCGACGGGCAGGGATTCGGTGTCCGGCCACGACGAGGCCACCGTCGGCGCCGGGGATCCCGGCCGGCGCGACGCGGATGTACGGGGTACCGGGATCACCGGCGCGGGCGGCTCGCCGGCCGGTGCGTGCGGCACCGGCTCCCGTGCCGGGGAAGGCCACGGTACGGGCACCCGTGACGGCGCGTCATGCGGCAGGGGTGCCTCGGGCACGAGCGGCTGCGGCGCCGGTGTGCGGGACGTCGCCGGTCCCGCGGGCGCCGGCGGCTCGACGACGGGTGGGGTCGGCACGGACGACGCGCCCGGCGGCGTCGCGTCAAGCGGTACCGGCGCCGCGTCGGACGGCGTGCCCGCCGGGCCGGCGGGCCCGGCGGCGCGGGACCGGGACCAGGCGGCCGTGCGACGCGTCACGGCCCGGATGCGGGCGACCAGTTCACGGACGCTGAATGGTTTCGCCAGATAGTCGTCGGCACCGAGCTCCAGGCCCAGCACCCGGTCGGTCTCCGATCCCCGCGCGGTGAGCATGATGACCGGCACGTCGGAGACCTGGCGGATCGCCCGGCAGACGTCCAGACCGTCCATGTCGGGGAGCCCCAGGTCGAGCAGCACGATGTCGCCGTAGGGGCCGCTCAGACCGGCTGCACCGGTGGACACGTGACTCACCGTCAGTCCGTACTCGGCGAGTGCCTCCACAAGGGGCTCGGCGATCGTCACGTCGTCCTCGATGAGCAGGGCCCGCAGGGTCATGGAGTTCCGTCTTTCCGTGAATCCGGAGTAAATCCTGAGTAAATCCGCACAGCACGAATTCCCGAAAGTCCACACCCCGGGACGATCACCGTACATTGCCCGATTCAGCGGCACCCGAGTACGCGATCAATGGGAGACACATCACAGCGCCCGACCCAATTCTGGGCTGCCGCTAGTGTTCCTCTAACCTTCGCCTTGCATGGCTCTCCCTACGGTGTTGAGGCAGTTCGAGGCCACAACCAACCCACTGGGGAGGCATCATGAAGGCCCTGCTCGAGCACGCCCGGTCGTTCCGCCGCCGGGCGGATTTCGAAAGCCGCACATACCGGAAACTCGCCGAGGGGCAATTTCCGGAGGCACTCTTCATCTCCTGTTCCGATTCCCGGGTCATCCCCGCGCTGATCACGGGTGCACGCCCCGGCGAGGTCTTCGAAATGCGTAACGCGGGCAACATCGTGCCCCCGTACGGACGGCGCCTCGTGTCCGGGGAGGCCGCGACGGTCGAGTACGCCCTGGAGGTGCTGGAAGTCCGCGACATCGTCGTCTGCGGCCATTCGCACTGCGGCGCCATGGGTGCGCTGTCCTCCGGCAGGGATCTGTCCGCGCTTCCCATGGTCGCCGCGTGGCTGGAGGCCGTGCGGCCCGGACTGGTCCGCTTGCCGGACCGCGTCCCGGACGGCCGGGACGGCACGGCTTCCGCCGGGCGCGACGAACTCCGGGTCACCGAACTGGCCCAGCTCAACGTACGCGTACAACTGGACGCGCTGCGGGGATACCCGGCGGTGCGGCGACGGCTGTCGGAAGGACTGCTGCGTCTGCACGGCTGGTACTACGAAGTGGACACCGGCGCGCTGTGGGAACTGGACGAGGACGGCGACGGCTTCCGGGTGCAGGCGTGCTGACCCCCGCCCAGGACCGGCGGCACGGTCCCGGACAGGGCCAGGGGTACTCGCAGCGGGCCGGCCAGGACCAGGGACAGGACCGCGGCGGCACGGATCACGACGGTCCCGGGCAGCGGAGTACGGGCGGACGCGGACGGCACCGGGCCGCGCGGCGCCCCGGTCGCAGGCCGAACCGGCTCCGCAGCCCGTACGGTCATGCACCCCCGTCCCGGGGAACCCTCCCGGCACCGCCCGCACCCGACGGCCAAGAGCGCGGGTCCCCGCAGGTCGACCGGGTCGCGCAGAAGGGCGCCGCGCCGCGGGACGGCAACTCCCGGAAGGTGGGCCTCGCCACCGAGATCACCGCCTCCTTCGTCGTCTTCCTCGTCGCACTGCCCCTGTGCATCGGCGTGGCCGTGGCGTCGGGTGCGCCTCCCGAGACGGGCATCATCTCCGGTGTCGTCGGCGGACTGGTCGTCGGCATGGCACGCGGCAGCACCCTCCAGGTGAGCGGGCCCGCGGCGGGGCTGGCGGCGCTGGTCGCGGAAGCGGTGCTGGAGCACGGCCTGGCCGTGCTCGGCGTGATCGTACTGGCGTCCGGTGTGCTCCAGATCGGGCTCGGTCTGATCCGCCTCGGCCGGATGTTCCAGGCGATCTCCGTCGCCGTGGTGCAGGGAATGCTCGCCGGGATCGGGCTGCCGCTGATGTTCGGTCAGGCCTATCCGCTCGCCGACGCGAAGGCCGTGGGGAAGCCGGTCGAGAACATGCTGGGCATCCCGGAGCTGGTCGCGAGCACCGTGGCCGATCCGCAGAAGTCGATCGCCGCCGGGCTCGGTGTCACCACCGTCGTCCTGAGCTTCGTGTGGAAGAGGATCCCGGGTCCCGTGGCCAAGGTTCCGGCGGCCCTGGTGGCCGTGGCCGGCGGCATGGCGGTGGCTTCGCTCCCGGGCGTCGACATCACCACGCTGAAGGTCGGCGATCTGCTCGCCTCGGTGAGGATCCCGGGCCCGGACCAGTTCGCGGCGCTGGCGTCCGGCTCCGTACTGGCCACCGTGGTCACCTTCACGCTCATCGCCTCGGCGGAGAGCCTGTTCACGGCGGCCGCCGTGGACCGCATGCACGACGGTCGACGCACCCGCTACAACTCCGAGTTGATCGCCCAGGGTGCGGGCAACACCATCTGCGGCCTGCTCGGCGCGCTGCCGATGACCGCGGTGGTCGCACGCAGCTCGGCCAATGTGCAGGCGGGGGCGAAGACCCGGCTGTCGCGGACGCTGCACGGTCTGTGGCTCCTGGCGTTCGCCATGCTGCTGCCGGGCGTGCTCGCCCTCGTCCCGATCTGCGTGCTGGCGGGTGTGCTGGTGCACAGCGGGTGGAAGCTGTTCGCACCGGAGGAGTTCCCCAAGATGTGGCGCCAGGACCGCGGCGAGTTCGTGGTGATGACCGTGACCACCGTCGCGATCGTCGCGACCGCCCTCCTCGAAGGCGTCCTGGTCGGTCTCGCCGCGGGCATCCTGCTGGCGGCGCTGCGGATGTCCCGCACCTCCGTGCACACCGGTGTCGAGGGCGACACCGCCGAGCTCGTCCTCACGGGCAACCTGACCTTCCTGCGGCTGCCGAAGCTGATCGACGCGCTGGACGACGTCGCGGCGGCCGGGACGCCCCGGATACGGCTCGATCTCACCGCGGTCGCGCACTGGGACCACGCCGCCCGCAGTCAGATCGACGAGTTCGTGGCCCGGCAGAGCGGATCGGACGTGCGCATCGAAGTCCTGCACCCCGGCGCTCCTGACGCGTCGCCCGCCCTGCCCGGCCCGCCGGCGTCCGGTGAACAGCCGACGCACGGGAAGCAGTCGGCGTACGGAGAACGGTCGGCGTACGAGGAGCTGTCGGTGTACGGCAGCGGTCCAGGGCACGGGACCGGCCCGGGCGGCTCGGCAGGCTCGGCGTACCCGGCGTACCCGGCGTACTCGGCACGCTCGGAGGACCGGACGGACCCGGCGTTCGCTGCCGACTCGCCGCGTTCGGGGTATGCAGCGGTCCCGGCGGGGTCGGCGTTCCGCGCGGACGGGCAGGAGAGCGGACTGCCTTTGCGCTGACCCGTTTCGCCGGCCGGGGCGCTGCCACCGTCGGGTGGTGGCGCCCCGCCGCAGGGCCGGAGCGCCGAGTGGCGCACGGCCATCGGACACCCCGGGGATCCCGGGCCGGCCCGACTCGGAGGTGTCGGGGCTGCATCCCGGCACATCCTGCCGCATCCGAAACCGTCCGCGGCCGCCACGCCCCGCGACCCTGCGCCACCGCGCCTGCGAACAGCCGTCCGGAAAGTGTTATCCGCCGGTCGTGCCGCCCGTCTCCCAAGTGCCGGACGCACCGGCGACGTACTCAGGCACGAGAGCGGAGTCCCCCATGCAGCACAGCGACGATGAGACCCGGTTCATGGAGCCCGTGGGATCCGGAACCTCGGCGGGCGGGCGCGTCGGTCGGCGCCGGGCCGCCGGGGCGGGACGGCATGGGCGTCGCGCCGGGTCGGGGCCGCGGCCGGCTGCCGCCGTGGCGGGCGTGGGGGCCCTGGCCGCCGTGGTCATCGCCGGTGGGGCGTTCGCACTGAGCGGTCAGGAAGCCGGCACCGAGGCCACGCAGGGCGGGGCCGCCTCGGCCGTGCAGCAGGCCCCGGACGCCCCGGCGGGCACGACCGGCGAGCAGCCGGAGTCCGCGCCCGGCCCGGCCGCCCCCACGGCGACGCCGTCGACGGCCTCTCCCACCGCATCCCCGGCCACCCCTTCGGCCTCGGCGACGACGCCCACCGCCGAGAAGCCCGGCACCGCGAGCGCCACGCCCCGTACCCGGAACACGGACGAACGGTCCGCCACCACCCCCGCCAAGCGGAAGCCGCAGACCGCTCCGCCCACCCGGAAGCCGTCCGGCCCCCAGGGCGGCAGCGCCGTCACGGGCACGGCCGCAGGCTATGCTCAGCAGATCGCCGAACTGGTCAACGCCGAGCGCGCAAAGGCAGGTTGCTCGCCGCTGCGGGTGGACTCGCGGGTGCAGGCCGCGGCCCAGGCGCACGCGAACGACATGGCCGCGCGGGACTACTACGAGCACACGAGCCCCGAGGGTCGGAGCGCGGGCGACCGGATGAGGACCGCCGGCTACCCGGCCGGCAAGTGGGGCGAGAACATCCACAAGGGGCCGAAGGATCCAGCCACCGCCATGCGCGACTGGATGAACAGCCCCGGGCACCGGCAGAACATACTCGACTGCGGATTCAAGGACTTCGGCGTCGGGGTCAACCTCTCCGCCAACGGCCCCTGGTGGGTACAGAACTTCGGCACCCGGAACTGACGGCCGGAACGGCCGGAGCCGGGACCGGTGCCGCCTGCCCGTAGGTGCGGCGCCGGTCCCGCGTCACGCGTGACATCCACTCCTCTCAGTGACGTTCAGTACGCGAAGCGTGACCAGGATGGCGCAAACCCGCCTTGAGTCCGTGAGGCCGCGGCCAAAAGACTGCTCCTGTGCCCAAGTCGGACCGCCGCAGCGGAGGCGGGCCGCGCCCGGGGGAGGCTTCGAGGCACACCATCCCGTACACACGTACGCAATGTGAGGAGATGCGCTGTATGCGCGTCATCGGCTCTCCCAACACCGCACATCCCATTGCCACCACGCACCCGACCGTCCCCACTCACCCCACCGAGACCGCACACCCGACCGCCACGACGCACCCGGCGGAGGCGGCACACCCGGCCGAAGCCGCCCACCCGATCACCCTGAACGACGGCACCGCGACCCGGACCCGGGAGGCGACGCCCGCCGACCTGCAGCCGATCCAGGAGCTGCACCGCCGCTGTTCGCCGATCACCCGTGCCATGCGCTACCACGCGGGGAAGCCCCAACTGTCCGCGGCCGGATGGCGGTTGCTGTCCGACCCGGAGCGCGGCACCACGCTGGTCACGACCACCGAGCAGTGCCAGGACCGAATCATCGCCATGACCAACGTCATGCGCACCGACCGGCAGGGGGTCGGGGAGCTCGCCGTGCTGGTCGAGGACGCCTGGCAGTCGAAGGGCCTGGGCACGGCGCTGGCGGAGCACGCGGCCCGGGTGGCACTGCGGGCCGGCCACCACACGCTGGCCGTGGCGGTCGCCGCCGTGAACACGCCGATGCTGCACGTCCTGGAGAACCTGGACGCCCCGCCCGCCCGCGCCGCGGGCCCGGTCCTCGACATCCGGATACCGCTCGGACCGTGACCGCCACGCCAGTCCGGACCCTGGCATGAACCTCTGAACGGTGGTTCACTTGTTGCCATGGCCTACCGCAAGACGCCCGCCGTGAAGGACCGCCTGGCGGCCGCCAGGGAGCTCCTGGTGGAACGGGCGGCCGACGTGATCGCCGACGTGGGCTGGGCGAATGCCTCCGTCACGGCCGTCGCCGCCGCGGCCGGCATGTCGGTCGGGTCGGTCTACCAGCACTTCCCCTCCAAGGGAGCACTGGCCGTCGAGGTCTTCCGCCGGGCATCGGGGCGGGAGGTCGAGGTGCTGGGACGGGTACTCAGGGACGGCAGCGGTGACCCGGTCGAGCGGCTGGCGCTGGGGGTCGGCGTGTTCGCCCGCCGCGCCATGGAGAACCGCGGACTGGCCTACGCGCTCCTCGCCGCCCCGGCCGAACCGGCGGTGGGCGAGGAGCGGCTGGGCTTCAGACGCCGGTACCGCGAGGTGTTCGCGGAGGTGATCCGCGAGGGCATCGACGCCGGACTGCTCCCCGCCCAGGACCCGGAGGTGACCGCCGCCGCGCTGACCGGGGCGATCGGCGAGGTGCTGGTGGACCCGCTGTCCCTGCCCGAGGAGGGCGCCGCGGCCGGCCGTCTGGTCGACGAACTGGTGGCGATGTCCCTGCGCTGCGCGGGCGCCCCGCCCGCGGCGCACCATTCCCCTACGACTCCCGAGGACCGCCGATGACCACCACAGAGCCCGCCGCCGAGGACACCGCGCCGCGCAGCAATCCGACCGCCCGCACGCACGAGGTGACCAACCAGGCCCCACCCCTGGTGGGCCATGACGTCGCCGACGACGCCGTACTGCTGGAGGGCGTCCGGCGCGAGGGTGCCGAGTGGTACGCCGACGACCTGCACCGGCTGGGCCGGCTCGCAGGCTCGGAGGAGGTCCAGCGCTGGGCCGAGGAGGCCAACCGCTGCGAGCCGGTGCTGCGCACGCACGACCGCTACGGCAACCGGATCGACGAGGTGGACTTCCATCCGTCGTACCACGCGTTGATGGACGTGGCGATCCGCGAGGGCCTCGGCGGGGCGCCGTGGGCCGACGACCGGCCGGGAGCACATGTGGCCCGCGCGGCCGGGTTCATGGTGTGGAGCTCTGCGGAACAGGGCCACGGCTGCCCCGTGTCGATGACTTACGCGGTCGTCCCCGCCCTGCGGTCCGCGAAGGAACTCGCCGCGATGTACGAGCCGTTGCTCACCAGCCGGGTGTACGACCCCGGTCTGCGCACGCCCGCCGGGAAGCTCGGACTGCTCGCGGGCATGGGCATGACGGAGAAGCAGGGCGGCACCGATGTACGCGCCAACACGACCACCGCCGCCGAGCAGCCGGACGGCACCTGGCGGCTGCGCGGGCACAAGTGGTTCACCAGCGCCCCCATGAACGACCTGTTCCTGGTGCTGGCGCAGGCCCCCGGGGGACTTTCCTGCTTCCTGCTGCCCCGGGTGCTCCCGGACGGCAGCCGTAACACCTTCCGTATCCAACGGCTCAAGGAGAAGCTCGGCAACCGCAGCAACGCCAGCAGCGAGCCCGAGTTCGACGACACCGTCGCCTGGCTGGTCGGCCCCGAGGGGCACGGGGTGCGGACCATCATCGACATGGTCACGATGACCCGGCTCGACTGCATCCTCGGCTCCGCGTCGGGAATCCGCACCGCGCTGGCGCAGGCGGCGCACCACGTCCGCCACCGGTCGGTGTTCGGCGCCAAGCTGATCGACCAGCCGCTGATGCGGAACGTCGTCGCCGATCTGGGTCTCGAGTCCGAGGCGGCGACCACCCTCGCCCTCCGGGTCGCCGGCGCGGTCGACCGGGCGCAGCGCGGCGACGCCGGCGAGCGGGCGTTCCTGCGGCTGGCCACGGCGGTCGGCAAGTACTGGGTCTGCAAGCGGCAGCCCGCGGCGGTCGCCGAGGCTCTGGAGTGTCTCGGCGGCAACGGCTACGACGAGGCCTCCGGCATGCCCCGTCTCTACCGCGAGGCTCCGCTCAACGGCATCTGGGAGGGTTCGGGCAACGTCAACGCGCTCGACGTGCTGCGCGCACTGACCCGTGAACCCGAGTCGCTGGAGGCCTTCCGCGCCGAGGTCGAGGCCGCGGCGGGGGCGGACGCCCGGCTGGACGACGCCTGGCGTGGACTGCGCGCCGAGCTCGTCCTCACCGAGGACGCACAGCTGCGCGCCCGCCGGCTGGTCGAGCGCATGGCCCTGGTGCTCCAGGGGTCCCTGCTCGTACGGCACGCCCCGGCCGCGGTGGCCGACGCCTTCTGCGCCTCCCGCCTTTCCGGCGACCGCGGACTCGCCTTCGGCACGCTGCCGGCCGGGATCGACCTCGCGGCGGTCATCGATCGCGTGCCCGGCGCCACGGGCTGACGCCGGCTGTCGGTGGGTGCGGGGGTCCGTGCCCACCGACGGGACGGATGGTCGGATCGTCAGGCGCACCACCGGCGTCCCGTGAGACGGGGTCCGGCGTCCACGGACGCACGCCGCGCCCGCACCGCGTCCGTGCACAACTCCCGTGTGAGGTCCGCCTCGCCGACTGCCGGGTCCACCCGAGGGCCCGCCCCGGCCGCTCGCAGGCGGCGGGCCTGCGCCTGTTCCCGGAGGGACCGGAGAGGCAGCGCGCGTGCCCGCGACGGCCGGCGCCCTACTCGGTGCGTGCCCCGCCCGCCCCCTCCGAACCGAAGGCCTCCAGGAGGCGTTCCGCAGCGAGGGTGGGGGTCAGCTCGCCGTTGCGGACCTGTTGTTCCAGGGCGGGGGCGAGCGCTCGTATCGACGGGTGGGCGCGGAGGCGGCCGAGGAGTTCGTCGTGGACCATGGTCCAGGTCCAGTCGACCTGCTGGTCGCGGCGCTTGGCGGTGAGGCGGCCGCCCGCGTCCAGCAGTGCGCGGTGCTGTTCGAGGCGGTCCCAGACGGTGTCCAGGCCGGTGGACTCGCGGGCGCTGCAGCTGAGGACGGGCGGGGTCCAGGCCGCGTCCGCGGGGTGCATCAGGCGCAGGGCGCCGGAGAGTTCGCGGGCGGCGGCGCGGGCGTCGCGCTCGTGGGGGCCGTCGGCCTTGTTCACGGCGATGACGTCGGCCAGCTCCAGGACCCCCTTCTTGATGCCCTGGAGCTGGTCGCCGGTGCGGGCGAGGGTGAGCAGGAGGAAGGAGTCCACCATGTTGGCGACGGCCGTCTCCGACTGGCCGACGCCGACGGTCTCCACCAGCACCACGTCGTAGCCCGCCGCCTCCATCACGACCATGGACTCGCGGGTGGCCTTGGCCACCCCGCCCAGGGTCCCCGCGCTGGGTGACGGCCGCACGAAGGCCGCCGGGTCGACGGCCAGCCGTTCCATACGGGTCTTGTCGCCGAGGATGGATCCCCCGGTGCGGGTCGAGGAGGGGTCGACGGCCAGCACGGCCACCCGGTGGCCGAGGCCGGTGAGCAGGATGCCGAAGGCGTCGATGAACGTCGACTTGCCCACCCCGGGCACCCCGCTGATACCGATCCGCCGCGCCTTGCCGGTGTGCGGCAGCAGCTCGGTCAGCAACTGCTGAGCGAGCACACGGTGGTCGGGGCGGGTGGACTCGACGAGGGTGATCGCACGGGCGACGAACGCCCGTTTCCCGTCGAGCACACCTTTCACATAGCTGTCGAGGTCGATGGCCACGGGCGGCTACAGCTCGTCGTGGCCCAGCGCCGCGCCGAGCCGGGTCACCAGGTCGTGGGCGGCGTCCGGGATCACCGTGCCGGGCGGGAAGACCGCGGCCGCTCCCATCTCCAGGAGGGTCGGGACGTCCTGCGGCGGGATCACACCGCCGACGACGATCATGATGTCCTCCCGGCCCTCGGCGGCCAGCTCCTCGCGCAGCGCCGGTACGAGGGTCAGGTGACCGGCGGCCAGCGAGGACACGCCGACGATGTGGACGTCCGCCTCGACGGCCTGGCGGGCCACCTCGGCCGGGGTCTGGAACAGCGGGCCGACGTCCACGTCGAAGCCGAGGTCGGCGAAGGCGGTGGCGATCACCTTCTGGCCGCGGTCGTGGCCGTCCTGGCCCATCTTGGCCACGAGGATGCGCGGACGGCGGCCCTCCGCCTCCTCGAAGCGGTCGACCAGGGCACGCGTGCGGTCCACGGAAGGGGACTCCCCTGCCTCGTTGCGGTACACGCCGGAGATCGTACGGATCTGGCTCGCGTGCCGCCCGTAGACCTTCTCCAGGGCGTCGGAGATCTCGCCGACCGTGGCCTTCGCCCGGGCAGCGTTCACCGCCAGTGCCAGGAGGTTGCTCTCCAGGCCGGGGCCGGAGTCCCGGCCGGCGGCCTCGGTCAGGGCGCGCAGCGCGTCCTGGCAGGCCGTCTCGTCGCGCTCCTCGCGCAGCCGCCGTAGCTTGGCGATCTGCTGGGCGCGCACGGAGGAGTTGTCGACCTTGAGGACGTCGATCTGCTCGTCGTTCTCCACGCGGTACTTGTTGACGCCGATGACCGGCTGGCGTCCGGAGTCGATGCGGGCCTGGGTGCGGGCGGCCGCCTCCTCCACACGCAGCTTGGGGATGCCCGCGTCGATGGCCTGCGCCATGCCGCCGGCCGCCTCGACCTCCTGGATGTGCTGCCAGGCACGCCGGGCCAGGTCGTACGTGAGCTTCTCGACGTACGCGCTGCCGCCCCACGGGTCGATGACGCGGCAGGTGCCCGACTCCTGCTGGAGCAGCAGCTGGGTGTTGCGGGCGATGCGGGCCGAGAAATCGGTCGGCAGGGCCAGCGCCTCGTCGAGGGCGTTGGTGTGCAGGGACTGGGTGTGGCCCTGGGTCGCGGCCATGGCCTCGACGCAGGTGCGGGTGACGTTGTTGAACACGTCCTGGGCGGTGAGGGACCATCCCGAGGTCTGCGAATGGGTGCGCAGCGACAGCGACTTGGCGTTCTTCGGGTCGAACTGCTTGACCAGCCTGGCCCACAGCAGCCGCGCGGCGCGCAGCTTGGCGATCTCCATGAAGAAGTTCATGCCGATCGCCCAGAAGAACGACAGCCGGGGCGCGAACGCGTCCACGTCGAGTCCGGCGTCCCGCCCGGCACGCAGGTACTCCACACCGTCGGCGAGCGTGTACGCCAGCTCCAGGTCGGCCGTCGCGCCCGCTTCCTGGATGTGGTAGCCGGAGATGGAGATGGAGTTGTAGCGCGGCATCTTCTGAGAGGTGTACGCGAAGATGTCCGAGATGATCCGCATGGAGGGCCGGGGCGGATAGATGTAGGTGTTGCGGACCATGAACTCCTTGAGGATGTCGTTCTGGATGGTCCCGGCCAGCTTCTCGGGCGGTACGCCCTGCTCCTCGGCCGCCACGATGTACAGCGCGAGAACGGGCAGCACGGCACCGTTCATCGTCATCGACACGGTCATCCTGTCGAGCGGGATGCCGTCGAAGAGCTGCCGCATGTCGTAGATGGAGTCGATGGCGACGCCCGCCATGCCGACGTCACCGGTGACACGCGGGTGGTCGCTGTCGTAGCCGCGGTGCGTGGGCAGGTCGAAGGCGACCGACAGGCCCTTCTGGCCGGCGGCGAGGTTGCGCCGGTAGAAGGCGTTGGACTCCTCGGCGGTGGAGAAACCGGCGTACTGGCGGATGGTCCACGGCTGGTTGACGTACATCGTCGGGTAGGGGCCGCGCAGATACGGCGCGACACCGGGGTACGTGCCGAGGAAGTCGAGACCCTCCAGGTCGCGGCCGGTGTACAGGGGTTTGACGGAGATGCCCTCGGGGGTCTCCCAGGCGAGGTCGGCCGCGGCGCTTCCGGTGGCCTCCTTCACGGCAGCGCACCACTGCTCCTCGGTGGCCTCGGCGGGCGCGCCGGATCCCAGGGGGATCTGCGAGAAGTCGGGAATCTGCATCACGCCGCCACTCCCATGCGGTCGAGGATGGAGGACAGGACGGCCACGGCGTCGCAGCCCGCGAAGACGTACTCGTCGACCCCGGCGTGCTCGGCGGGCCGGCCGGCGAGGAACACCCGCCCCGCACCTGCCGACTTGAGGGCCGCGACGACCTCGGCCGCCTGCTCCTCGTAGAGGGTGTCGCTGGAGCACAGGCAGGCGAAGCCGGCGCCGCTGCGGGCGAACGCCTCCGCGGTGGTCGCGGCGTCGACCGTCACCGGGTCGTGGACCGGTTCGATGCCGCCGGCCTGGAACAGGTTCGAGGCGAAGGCGACGCGGGCGGTGTGCGCGGAGGCCGGGCCGAGCGCGGCGAGGAAGATCCTCGGCCGGGCGCCGGTGGCGGCCAGATGGGCGTCGGAACGGGCGCGCAGTGCCTCGTAGTCCTCGTCGCGGCGGACCCGCGGCAGGCCGCCCTCGCCCCGCGGGACCGTGACGGCGGGCTCGCGCTCGACGGGCTTCTCCGCGAGGTGCGGGAATTCGCTGACGCCGGTGACGGGTTCGCGGCGGCGGGCGAGCTTCTGCTTGCGTGCCGCCCAGGTGGCGGTCAGCCGGTCGCCGACCAGGCCGGAGCCCAGGGCCGCCTGCTGGCCTCCGGCCGCTTCCAGTTCCTGGAAGAACGCCCAGGCGGCGTGGGCGAGTTCGTCGGTGAGCCGCTCCACGTACCAGGAGCCGCCCGCGGGGTCGGCGACCCTGCCGAGGTGCGACTCCTCCAGCAGGATGGAGGAGGTGTTCCGGGCGATCCGGCGGGCGAACGCGTCGGACAGGCCCAGCTCGTGGTCGAACGGGAGGACGGTCACGGCGTCGGCCCCGCCGACTCCCGCGCCGAGGGTGGCGATCGTGGCGCGCAGCATGTTCACGTACGGATCGCGGCGGGTCATCATCACGGGCGAGGTCACCGCGTGCTGGCGCTGCGCGCCCGCGCCCCCGCTGCCGGCTCCGGACACCTCGGCGACCCGCGCCCACAGGCGGCGCGCCGCGCGGAGCTTGGCGATGGTCAGGAACTGGTCGGCGGTCGCCGCGTAGCGGAACTCCAGCTGCCGGCAGGCCGCTTCGACCGGGAGTCCGGCGAGGGTCAGCTGCCGCAGGTAGGCGACACCGGTCGCCAGGGAGCAGCCCAGCTCCTGGGCGGCGGAGGCACCGGCCTCGTGGTACGGAAGGGCGTCCACGGTCAGGGCCCGCAGTCCCGGGTACTCCTCGTGGCAGCGGCGGGCCAGTGCGACCGCGGTCTCCGCGTCGCCGGGTCCGCCGGTGCGGGCGGTGTGTCCCAGCGGGTCGGCGCCGAGGTTGCCGCGGACGGCGTCGCGGGGCACGCCCCGCTCCTCGTGGATCCGCAGCAACGCGTCCGCCGCGGCGGTGGTTTCGGGGCCCGCGTCGAGGACGACGGGGGCGAGGTCGAGGTAGACACCGTCCAGCGCCCGGGCCAGTCCGGCCACCGGCACTCCGGCACCGCCGACGGTCAGCCACACCGAGGTGACGCCGTTCTCCAGGTCGGTGAGTACCGCCTCGTTGACGCGTGCGGGCTCGGGACGCTCGTGCTTCTGGCGGACGTCCCAGCCTCCGACCGGCCTGGCGCCGCGCACGAAGGGCGGGAAGCCGGGGTATCCGGTGCCGGGGGCGGCGTCCTGCGCGGTGTAGAGGGGACGGGCGACGAGGCCGTCCTCCAGGGCCGTCGCGAGAGTCTCCTCGGCGGCCTCGCCGGACACGTCCTTGCCCGACTTGCTCAGCACGCCGGCCACGAGGCGCTGCCACTGGTCGTGATCGGCAGCCGGGAATTCGGCAGCGAGCGAGAGCCCGTCATCTGGCAGAACTGTCATGCTCGGATGCTAGGACAGCCGTGCGGATGAGCAGCAGAGCCTACGGATGTGACCTTGCCCATCATCAGGTGAAACACGTCTCAGTACACATCACGGACGTACCGTTTGTCCGCGGTGAGCTGTTTGACGTACTGGGTCGCGGCCTCCTCGTCGAGGCCGCCGTGGGCGACGGCGACGTCGCGCAGTGCGCGGTCGACGTCCTTCGCCATCCGGGAGGCTTCACCGCAGACGTAGAAGTGTGCGCCGTCCTGGAGCCAGGACCACAGCTGCGGGCCGTGCTCCCGTATGCGGTCCTGGACGTAGACCTTGGCGCGCTGGTCGCGGGAGAAGGCGGTGTCGAGCCGGGTGAGGGTGCCGTCCGCCCGGAAGGCGGTCAGCTCGTCCTCGTAGTAGAAGTCGGTGGCGCGGTGCTGTTCGCCGAAGAACAGCCAGTTGGGGGCGCGGTGGCCGCGGGCCCGGCGCTCCTCCAGGAAGCCGGTGAACGGGGCCACGCCGGTGCCGGGGCCGACCATCACCATCGGGGTGGCGGGATCGGCCGGCGGCCGGAAGTGCGGGGAGCGCTGCACGAAGACGGGCACCGGCGCGCCGGGGTCCGCGTCCGCCAGGAACGGCGAGCACACTCCCTGACGGGGGCGGCCGTGGCGGTTCTCGTACCGGACGACGGAGACCGTGAGCGACACCTGGTGGGGGTCGGTCAGCGGACTGGAGGATATGGAGTAGAGACGGGGCCGCAGGCGCCCCAGGACGTCCGCCCATTCCTGCGGCGTGGCGCGGACGGGATGCTCGGCGATGACGTCGACGGCCTGGCGGCCCCAGGACCACTGGGCGAGCTCGCCCTTGTTGTCCGGGCGCAGCAGCTTCTTCAGGACGCGGTCGCCGGTGCGCTCGGTGATGAAGCCCAGCAGGGCCGGGGAGACCCTGGTGATGTCGAGGTGCCGGTGCAGTGCCTCGCCGAGCGGCAGCTCACCGAGGTCCGCGAGGTGCACGGGGGCGGCGGCGTCGAGTCCGGTGACGGCCAGCCATTCGGTCACCAGGGCCGGCAGGTTGACCGGATGCACCCCGAGGGCGTCACCGGCTTCGTAGCCGAGCGGGGTCGCGCTGTCGCGGGTGTCGAAGGTGAACCGGCGGACCTCCTTCTGCGCACCGGGGAGGCTGAGTAGGCGGTTCCCGGCCAGTCGGGCGGTGACAGGGGCGGGCCTGGGGCTCCGCACTGGGGCGGGGACGGGAGCGGGGAGGGGGGCCGGTGACCATACGGATGCGCCCTCCGGGTGGTCGGTGAGACGGCTCAGCACGTGGTCGAGCCAGGCGTCGGCGGAGGACTCGTAGTCCGGCTCGCAGTCGGCGCGCGGGGCCAGCCGGACGGCTCCCAGTTCGTCGAGGCGCTGGTCGAGGCGCCGGCCGTGGCCGCAGAAGTCGTCGTACGAGGAGTCGCCGAAGGCGAGGACGGCGTAGCGCCTGCCGTCGAGGCGGGGGACGTCGGGCGCGGACAGGGCGTCCCAGAAGCCGGAGCCGTTGTCGGGGGCGTCCCCGTCGCCGAAGGTGCTGGTGATCAGGATCAGGTCTGCGGTGCCGGGGAGGGCCCGGGGGTCGGTGTCGTCCATGCCGACGAGTGCGGCCCGGTGCCCGGCGGCGCTGAGCCGGTCGGCGGCGGCCGTGGCGAACTCCTCGGCGTTGCCGGTCTGCGACGCCCACAGCACCACCACCTCGCGGCCGGCCGCCGGGCCGGCGGGTTCGGCCGTGGTCTGCGGGGCCCGCGAGTACATCCCGGCGAGGACGCCGTTCACCCAGCGGGCGTGCTCCGGGCTGAAAGGTGCCCCGGGAGGGAGGACCGGGACACCGGGTGCGCCGGATTCCAGGCCGGCCAGGAACCCGACCAGGTACTGGCGTTCGTGCTCGGCGAGCACGGGCGGCGGTGTGCTCTCCAGGCCGAACACCTCCGCCGCCGGACCGGGCACGGCCGTGGCCGGGACGGCCGGTCCGGGCAGGACGGCGGTCGGCGTGACCACGGCCGGCGCCGTGGCGTCGGCGGCGGGGTGCGGCACGGTCGGCTCACCGGTGGACGGGGACCCGGTGGCCCCGGAAACCGGTGCCGCGTCGGCCCGGGCCGGGGACATCGCGGCGGGCGTGGCGACCCTCGCCAGCGACACCGCGCACACCTTGAACCCGGGCTGGAAGGAGATGGGATCCACGGCGTCACTGGTCACGGCGTTGACGCTCAGGTACTCGCCGAAGAGGTCGTTCCAGTGGAACGGCGCGAAGCAGCAGCCCGGGCGGACCCGGTCGGTGACGACGGCGGGCAGCACGGCCCGGCCCCGCCGTGAGGCGACCTCCACCGAGTCGCCCTCCGCGATGCCGAGCCGGGTGGCGTCCTCGGGATGGAGCTCCACGAACGGCGCCGGGTCGAGCTTGTTGAGCTTGGCGACCTTCCCCGTCTTGGTGAGGGTGTGCCACTGGTGCTGGAGGCGCCCGGTGTTGAGGACGAACGGGTAGTCGTCGTCGGGCATCTCGGCGGCGGGGATGTGCGGGCGGGCGAAGAACACGGCGCGTCCGCTCGCCGTGGGGAAGACCGGGCCGCCGTCCTCGGTCAGGTACCGGATGGGGTTCCGGTGCGGCCCGTCGGCGGTCGGGGCCGGCCACTGCACGGGGGTGTCGCGCAGCCGTTCGTAGGCCACGCCCCGGAGGTCGTAGCCGGTCGCCGGGTTCGCGGCACGCTTGATCTCCTCGAAGACCTCCTCGGCGTCGGCGTAGGAGAAGGCGTCCGCGTAGCCCATGTCGCAGGCGACGCGGGCGATGATCCGCCAGTCCGCGAGCGCCTCGCCCGGCGGGTCCGCCGCGGCCTGCGCGAGGGTGAGGTTGCGCTCGCTGTTGATCAGCACGCCCTCGGTCTCGGTCCACAGCGCGGCGGGCAGGACGACGTCGGCGTAGGCGTTGGTCTCGGTGTCGGTGAAGACGTCCTGCGCGATGACGAGCTCGGCCGCCTCCAGCGCCTCGATCACGGTCCTGCGGTTGGCCACCGAGGCGACGGGATTGGTGCAGATGATCCAGCAGGCCTTGATCCCGCCGTCGGCCATGCGCCGGAACATGTCGACGGTGCCCCTGCCGGAGCCGTCCTCGCGGATGGTGCCGGGCTCCACCCCCCACAGTTCCTCGGTGAAGGCGCGGTCCTCGGCCACCAGCACCGACCGCTGGCCGGGCAGCCCGGGACCCATGTAACCCATCTCGCGGCCGCCCATGGCGTTGGGCTGGCCGGTGAGGGAGAACGGGCCGCTGCCCGGGCGGCATATCGCACCCGTGGCCAGATGCAGGTTGATCAGCGCGTTGGTGTTCCAGGTGCCGTGCGTGGACTGGTTGAGGCCCATGGTCCAGCAGCTCGTCCACTCCCCTGCCGCACCGATCCACTCCGCGACCGTGCGGATGTCCTCCTGGGGGATGCCGGTGACGGCCGAGACCGCGGCGGGCGGGTAGTCCGCCAGGAAGCCGGTCATCTCCTCCCAGCCCTCGGTGTGCTCCTCGATGAAGCGGCTGTCGGTGTGCCCGTTCTCCACGAGGAGGTGCAGCAGCCCGTTGAGCAGCGCCAGGTCGGTGCCCGGCGCGATCTGCAGGAAGAGGTCGGCCTTGGCGGCGGTGGCGCTGCGCCGCGGGTCCACGACGATCAGTTTGGCGCCCGCCTTCACCCGTTCCATGAGCCGGAGGAAGAGGATCGGGTGGCAGTCGGCCATGTTGGAGCCGATGACGAGGAAGACGTCGGCCTTGTCGAAGTCCTCGTACGACCCGGGCGGCCCGTCGGCACCGAGGGAGAGCTTGTAGCCGGCGCCTGCGCTGGCCATGCACAGTCGCGAGTTGGACTCGATCTGGTTGGTGCGGAGGAACCCCTTGGCCAGCTTGTTGGCCAGGTACTGGGCCTCCAGGCTCATCTGTCCCGACACATAGAGGGCGACGGCGTCCGGTCCGTGCTCGTCGACGATCGCCCGCAGCCTGCGGGCCGTGGTCCTGATCGCCTCGTCCACGGGGGTCGGCTCGGCCCCTGCCCCCCGCTCGGGCCGGACGAGAGCGGTGGTCAGCCGCCCGGGCGCGGCGAGCATGTCGGCCGTGGTCGCGCCCTTGGTGCACAGCCGGCCGAAGTTCGCGGGGTGCGCCTTGTCGCCCGTCGCCTTGAGGACCTTGCGGCGGCCGTCGGGACCCGCTGCGACGTCCAGGACCATCCCGCAGCCCACACCGCAGTACGAGCAGACGGTCCGCACCCGGGCGGTGTCGGTCCGAGGATCCTGTGGGGTCACCGGCCGGCCTTTCGATGGTTCGAGTCGTGGCCCCGACGGTACGAAATGCCCGTTACACCTGTGTCACCTCGGACGATCATGCGTAGTTACGACCGTCACACAGTCCGGTAGGCGGCGGTGTGAGCCGCCCCGGGGACAGCCGTCGGCACGGGGACGGGCCGCGTGCGCCGCTCGCGGTCGCCGGCCCGGAGAGGCGGCGATGGCGACGGCTTTCGGAGACCGGCCGATCACGGATGGTGAAGGGACGGCAACGGCGCCCTCGGACACAGGAAGGGCGGCTCCGGACGGAGGGACGGCGGCTTCGGGCGAAAGAAGGGGAGCCGAGACCGCCGCCCAGACCCGGTGCGCGAAGACCCGGCAGTACGGAAGACGGCGCGGCACCGAGCGCACCGAATCCCCCCGGATCGAACTCTTGACTTCCATCAAATCGGGAGGAAACTGGTCATTACACCAGACAACCAGAGAGAGCCGCACCGACGGCGGAGACGTCCACCGGATCGAGTGACCCCCTTCTCGGCTCTGGCCAGGCCCCCGGCAGCCCCCTCCGCGCCGGAACAGTCGGCGACGACCGGCGCTCCAGGCACGAAGACACGGACTACCGGGGACTGTTTTTGCCCGCGCAGCCCCGCAATGCCGACCCGGCCCCGCCCCTCCCCCGCTCGGCGCGGTCGGGTCGGCCACCTCGCGCGGTCAGGCCGCGACGCGGTCAGGCCGCGAAGAAGCGGACGGTGGGGTCCGGGCGGCTCTCCGGGGCGCTTCCCGGGGCGAGGGCGAGATCGAGTGCCGGGTCGGCGGAGAGGACCGCTTGGTGCAGCCGCCGGAGCCGGGCAGAGGGTTCCACGCCTAGCTCCTCGGTGAGCTCGGTCCGCAGCGCCAGGTAGACGTCCAGCGCCTGGGCCCGTCGGCCGCAACGGTGGAGGGCGATCATCGCGAGCGCGTGCAGCCCCTCGTGCAGCGGGTGCCGGGCGACGAGCCCGGTCAGTTCGGTGAGCAGCGACGCGTGACGGCCCGATCGCAGGTCGGCGTCGATCCTCAGCTCCAGCGTGCCGAGCCGGCTCTCCTCCAGACGCCTCGTCTCGGTCGCGAGGAGGGGCCCGACGCGCAGGTCCATGACCGCCGGTCCGCGCCACAGGCCGAGTGCCTGCCGCAGCAGGCCGGACGCCCGTTCGTGGTGCCCGGCGTCGAAGGCGCTCCGTCCCTGGGCAGCCACGTTCTCGTACGTCCGGACATCCGTGGTGCCCTCGGGGATCCGCAGCACATACCCGCCCTGCCGGTCGGCCAGGACGTCCTCCGCCGTGACCTCGGCTCCGGGGCCGAGGGCGGCATCGATCCGCTGGCGCACCTCCCGGACGTGGGTCCGGAGGGCGGGGAGGGCACCAGGGGGCAGATCGGCGCCCCAGAGCTCCTCCATCAGTGCCGTGACGGGCGTGATCCGGTTCGGGCGGAGCGCCAACAGCGCGAGGACCCGTCGCGGCTCGTCCCCCGCGGGAACGATCGTTGCTCCGCGGATCTCGGCGCTCAGTGGTCCCAGTACCTTGATCTCCACGGCAAGTCCTCCTCCATGCATCGGTCGTGCGTCTCGCGGTGAGACGTTGTCATTTGCCGGGCTCCTCCGGCCAGTCCGGACGTCTTCAAGTGGCCGTGAATGTGCGCACCCTCAGCCTGAGAGAACGTCATGTCGGCTGCACGGCCCCCGGCACGGACGGCGCCCGCCGGCCGGGCCGTCTCCGGGCCGGCGCCGGACCGAAGGCGCGGCATCCGGAGGCCGCCGGTCCGCCGGCCTGTCGGCTCACGGGGCCGGAACAATGGCCGGCAGTGTTCCCTCCCGCCGGGCCGTCCCCCCACCCCAGCCGTGCTCCGTGCCGACCGCGCTCCTCCCCGACCGTGCTCCGTACGGGCTGGAAGCCGGCCCCCGGCCCACGCGCCCGGCCGGGGCAGGACCGGGGGCCGGCTCGTCGTCAGCCCACGCGTTCGATGCGCGCGTTGCGGATTAGGTTCTTGCCCGGCTCACGCACCTGCTCGTACGCGGCGTTGTTCAACAGGGCGCAACTGCCCGACGGCCCGTTCACCGTCACCGTCGTCGACTTGCCGTTGTCCAGATTCGTGACCCTCAGCTTCGTACCGACCGGGAACTGCCCGCTGGACACGGCCGGCGCCCCCGCCTCGTTCGCGAAGGTCACCGTGGAACCCGCGCAGACCACCTGACCGGATGCGGCTGCTCCGCCGGCGTTCTGCCCGCCCCCCTGCGGAGGCTGCGGCTTCTGAGGCTTCTGCGGCTTGGCCGCCCCCGACGGGAGGCCTGATACGCGTTCGATGCGCGCGTTGCGGATGAGGTTCTTGCCCGGCTCACGCACCTGCTCGTACGCGGCGTTGTTCAACAGGGCGCAACTGCCCGACGGCCCGTTCACCGTCACCGTCGTCGACTTGCCGTTGTCCAGATTCGTGACCCTCAGCTTCGTACCGACCGGGAACTGCCCGCTGGACACGGCCGGCGCCCCCGCCTCGTTCGCGAAGGTCACCGTGGAACCGGGACAGACGATCTCCGCGGCCTGACTCGTTCCGACGGTGACGGCGATCCCGCCCCCGCCGAGAGCCAGAGCACTGACGAGAAGCGTGATCTTCTTACTCGTACTCATCCTGAGCTTGCGCGACACCTGAGCTCCTTCAGCCGGACTGTTCGTAACCGCTCTTACGCACCGGAGAAATGAATTGCTCAGGCCTTCCAGAAATTTCTCTCCAAGGACGCCCGGTTGGCCTTCCCGGCAGTCTCGAACCCTGCCTGGCGGCACTCCCGTCCCTGGTAGGGGCCATCCTTAAAGAAGTCTCAAGTGGCGCTTAACGGCGCCTCATTTCCTCGGAACCGGCCTCCACACCCGCTAGGCTCACACGGAAACGCAATCCCTCCACGCATTCCGCAGCGGCTTCCCCGGTCGCCTATTTCACGACAGTTCCGCCACCCCGATCGCGCGCCTTTGAATGCGCCGGAATTCCGCGGACGACGATCGCAAGAGGACCGCAGAGGGACGTAACGGGCACCGGCAGAGAACCTCCCGAGCGCGGCCGAGCCGGCCGGCCGTCCCTCTGACGGCCGAGCCGGGCACGGCACTTTTCAAGACTCGTTGTAGTGAACTACGAGGACGGGTGTGGACGATCGAACCCACCTGCCGACCACCGCGACCCCTAAGGAGCGCCGTGTCCCGTCGTCTGTTCACCTCGGAGTCCGTGACCGAGGGCCACCCCGACAAGATCGCCGACCGGATCAGCGACACGATCCTCGACGCCCTGCTCGCCCAGGACCCTTCCTCCCGCGTCGCCGTGGAGACGCTGATCACCACCGGCCAGGTCCATGTCGCCGGCGAGGTCACCACCACCGCGTACGCCCCGATCCCCCAGCTCGTCCGCGAAGCGATCCTCGACATCGGCTACGACTCGTCGGTCAAGGGCTTCGACGGTGCGTCGTGCGGTGTGTCGGTGTCGGTCGGTGCGCAGTCGCCGGACATCGCGCAGGGCGTCGACACCGCGTACGAGAAGCGGGTCGAGGGTGACGAGGACGAGCTGGACAGGCAGGGTGCCGGCGACCAGGGTCTGATGTTCGGCTATGCGTCGGACGAGACGCCCGAGCTGATGCCGCTGCCGATCCATCTGGCGCACCGGCTGT
>NZ_JBVICA010000028.1:86334-97574 GCF_055573115.1 Streptomyces sp. NPDC030222 | reverse complement strand
GCCTGCGCCTGATGGACGCCCTCATCGCCGTCAAACGCGGCGTCCCCGGCGCCGCCCTCCCCGAACTCCGGCAACGCCGCGTCCGCACCACCACCACCACCACCGCCGCCGTGAGCGACGAGACCCGGGAGGAGGGCAGCACCCGCTCCGACGTCGCCACCGACAACCCCGTCCCCACCCCGCCCTTCTGGGGCACCCGCGTCATCAAGGGCATCCCCCTCAAGGACTACGCCACCTGGCTCGACGAAGACGCCCTCTTCAAAGGCCAATGGGGGCTCAAGGACCGTAGGACGATCGACTCCGAGGGCGGACCGCGACTCCGCGGCTGGCTGGACCGGCTGCACACCGAACGGATGCTGGAAGCCGCGGTGGTGCACGGCTACTTCCCCTGCGTCTCCAAGGGCGACGACCTGATCATCCTCGACGAGCAGGGCATAGAACGGACCCGCTTCACCTTCCCCCGCCAGCGCCGCGGCCGCCGGCTCTGCCTGGCCGACTTCTTCCGCCCCGAGGAATCGGGAGAGACCGATGTGGTCGGCCTCCAGGTCGTCACCGTCGGATCGAGGATCGGCGAAGCCACCGCCGAACTGTTCCAGGCCGACTCCTACCGCGACTACCTCGAACTCCACGGCCTCTCCGTCCAGCTCGCCGAGGCCCTCGCCGAGTACTGGCACGCCCGGGTCCGCACCGAACTCGGTCTGTCCGCCGCCGACCCGGGTGATCTGGACGGCATGCTCCGGACCGAGTACCAGGGCTGCCGCTACTCGCTGGGCTACCCGGCCTGCCCCGACCTGGCGGACCGGGCCAAGATCGCCGAACTGCTCCAGCCGGAACGGATCGGCGTGATCCTCTCCGACGAGTTCCAGCTCCACCCCGAGCAGTCCACCGACGCGATCGTCGTCCACCACCCCGAGGCGAGCTACTTCAACGCCGGAGGACGAGCGTGATCCCCGGATCGGTACCCAGTTTCTCCTTCGAGTTCTTCCCTCCGAGGACCGAGGCGGGCGAGCGCACCCTGTGGAACGCGATCCGCAGGGTGGAGGCCCTCTCCCCCACTTTCGTGTCCGTCACCTACGGCGCCGGCGGAGCGTCCCGTGACCGTACGGTCGGGGTCACCGAGCGCCTCGCCGCGGAGACCACGCTGCGGCCGGTCGCCCATCTCACCGCGGTCGGCCACTCGGTGGCCGAACTGCGGCACATCATCGGCCGGTACGCGGACGCCGGCATCCGTGACGTCTTCGCTCTGCGCGGCGACCCGCCCGGCGATCCGCGCGGCCCCTGGATCCCGCACCCGCAGGGTCTCAGCCACGCCCGTGAGCTGGTCGAACTGGTACGGGAGCTCGGCGACTTCACCGTCGGAGTGGCGGCCTTCCCGGAACGCCATCCGCGGTCCCCCGACTGGGAGAGCGACATCCGGCACTTCGTGGCCAAGTGCCGGGCCGGGGCCGACTACGCCATCACGCAGATGTTCTTCCACGTCGAGGACTATCTGCGGCTGCGCGACCGGGTCACCGCGGCGGGCTGCGACACCCCGATCATCCCGGAGATCATGCCGGCCACCGATGTACGCCAGATCCGCCGCTTCGCCGAACTGAGCGACGCCGCCTTCCCCGAGGACCTGGCACACCTCCTGGAGGCGGCGAGGAACGACCCGGAGACCGCGTACCGGATCGGCGTGGACCACGCCGTCGCCATGGCCGAGCGGCTTCTGGCCGAAGGCGCGCCGGGCCTCCACTACATCACCCTCAACCGGTCCTCCGCCGCGCTCGACATCCACCGGGCCGTCGGCCCCCCGGTGCGGCCTCGGTCGGAGGCGACCCTCTGAGGAAGCACCAACAGCACCGGGCACCACCGTCGTCCGGTTCCGGGAACCGTCAGTCCCACAGACGAGCCCTGGCATTGCCGACACCGGAGGCGGCTCCGGTGATCACGCGGACCTCTCCGGCCAGTCGCCCCGCGGGGGACGGTGGGGTTCATGGGGTGGTGCGTCTCTTCTCGCGCGCGGGGGGCAGGAGGCGGTCGCGATCCGTCGACGGCTCGTGGTGCACGGCGTCCTCGGCGTGCACCACGGGGCGCCGCGCCGTGATCACGTAGTAGTCGAGGAGGCCCTCGCGGTAGGTCCGGAGGAAGTTCCGCGGCCACGTGACCGGCAGGTCGAGCCCGGCGAGGAAGCGGTCGAGCCCGGGCCAGACGGACAACCCGATGGACGTGGTGCAAACGTCCGTGAATCCGGCCGATTCCAGTGCCTCGACCAGGGAGCACAGCGGATGGGCCACGTCCAGGCCCGTGGCGAAGCTCTCCAGACGCTCGGCCAGACGCTCCGCCGCGTCGTCGGCACCATGGGGCAGGAAGAAACTCGTGACGGCCATCCGGCCACCCGGGCGCAGCACCCGGGCACACTCGCGGGCGAACGCGGCGAGGTCTCGGAAGTGCTGAGCGGCCTCCACCGAGTACAGGCAGTCGAACTCGCCCTGGCCGAAGGGCATGCGTTCGGCCGCACCACGCGCGAACCGCAGCCGCCGAGGAGCCTGAGCGAGCAGGTCGGCATTGGCTCGACGGGCTCGCTGCAACTGGTCCGGGTGGATGTCCATTCCGGCCACGGACTCGAATCCGAACTCCCGCAGGGCCAGGGCGCACCCGAGACCCAGCCCGCATCCGACCTCCAGGGAGCGTGCCGGAGCGCCGTCGACTGCCAGCTCCCTCAACACCCGGCGGTAGAGGTCCTCTTCACTGCGGACGCGGTCATCGGCAGTGAGCGGACGGTCGAGCTGAATTCCGTCCCAGTATCCGAAGTTGATGAACCCGCCGGCGAACGACGGGACGGAACTGAGGTCGAGCGGCCCGTAGACCGCCCGCACCGCCGCCACGATCTCGCCGACGGCGTCACACTCGTCGTAGTCGACCACACGCAGAGGGTAATGCAGACGGGGTGATCCCGGCAGAGGCATCTGCCCCACTGTCGATGGGGCGGAATCGGCAGAAGCCCCCGACCTCGGCAGTCGGTGCCCGGCCGCGAACGCCGCTCGCGTGAGTGTTCGCGGTGGTGCGACGAGTGACGCCCGGGTGACGCCGGCGAGTTCACGGCGCCGTGGCCGATTATGGCTGCGCCATGCGTGGTACCCGTCCCGACGTCCCGGGACGCGGCCCCGGCTCGCTCGTTGTCCTGGTGCCGGCCGCCCGCTCGGGTACGGGCCGCACGCACCACCGGAGGCACGCATGACCCCCGCTCGTATCATCGGCGCCGCTGTGCCGCTGCTGTTCCTCGCCGCCCTGGTGGCCCTGGGCGTGTGGTACGCAGTGGGCCGTTTCAGGAACCGCCGCTGACGTACGGCGCGGCGACGGGGGCGGGTGCGCCCGGCAGGCAGGCGGAGCGGGCTCGGACAGACCGGCGCGCCGGTCCCGGGCAGACCGACGAGGTCAGGACTTGGTACCGCGCGGGACCGCGAAGTCCGTCAGCCGGGCCGTACCGGGGGCGAGGCCGGACCAGGGAACCAGCAGGTCGAGGACGGCGATCGCGGACGTCGGGAACTTCTCCCCCACACGGGCGCCACCCGTCAGGGTGAAGGCCAGGTCCTCGAGACCCGGGTTGTGGCCGACGAGCAGCAGGGTGCGGACCTCCGCGGGCACCTCGTGGAGCACGTCGAGCAGATCCTCCGGGTCCGCCGCGTAGACGCGCTCGTCGTAGGTGGCGGGAGGAGGGTCGGGGGACAGTCCGGCGGCGGCCAGCGACCAGGTCTCCCTGGCGCGCAGGGCGGTGGAGCAGATCACGAGGTCGGGCATCAGGCCCATGTCCTGGAGGCGCCGTCCGGCGGCGGGTGCGTCGCGGAGCCCGCGGGGCCCGAGGGGACGTTCATGGTCGGCGACGTCCGGCGGCCAGGCCGATTTGGCGTGGCGGAGCAGTACGAGGCGGGCGGGCGCACGCCCATCCGTTGGACGGTGATCCATGCCCCCAGCCTCGCACGCCCGGGCCGTCGGCGCCCTGGTCATCGGCGCCCCGGCCGGGGTCACCCGAGGCGCACCGGGAGTTCCTTGAAGCCGTGCGCGATGAACGACTCGATGTACTCGGCGGGGCCCCGGTCCTCGGCGAGGCTCAGGCCGGGGAAGCGTTCGAAGAGGGCGGGGAGCGCGATGGCGGCCTCCATGCGGGCGAGGGGGGCGCCGACGCAGTAGTGGACGCCGTGACCGAAGGCGAGGTGCTCCTTGTCAGGGCGGGTGAGGTCGAAGACGGCCGCGGTGCCGCCGTGGCGGCGGGGGTCCCGGCCGGCTGCGGCGTAGGCGGCGAGGATGGGGTGGCCCTGCGGGATCGTGATGCCGTCGGGGAGTTCGATGTCGGTGACGGCGTAGCGCAGCGGCAGGTTGGCGACGGACGGCGTCCAGCGCAGGGTTTCCTCGACGACGTCGGCCCACGGGATCGCTCCGTCGAGGACGCGGGCGAGCTGCTCGGGGTGGGTGAGGAGGGCGTGCACGGCGTTGCCGATGAGGTTGACGGTGGTCTCGTGGCCCGCGCCGAGGATGAGCAGCAGTGTGCCGATGAGTTCGGCTTCGCTGAGCCGGGAGCCCTCCTCGTCGCGCTCGGCGATCAGCACGCTGGTCATGTCGTCGGCGGGCTGCTCGCGTTTGAGGGCGACGAGTCCGGCGAGGAGTTCGTGCACCTCGTTCCAGGTGGCCAGCGCCTGTTCGGGGGTGACCGTGGTGTCGAAGATCTCCTCGACGAGACGGGTGCTGTCGGCCCTGTTCTCCTCGGGGATGCCGAAGAGTTCACAGATCACCCTCATGGGCAGCGGGTGCGCGTAGGCGGTGCGCAGGTCGACGACGTCGCCCGGCGGGGTCTCGGCCATCCGGTCGAGGAGTTCGGCGGTGATCTCCTCGATGCGGGGACGGAGGGCGTCCGTGCGCCGCTTGGTGAAGGCCGGGGCGATCAGCTTCCGCAGCCGCCGGTGGTCGGCGCCGTAGGCGGTGAACATGTTGGTGACGCCGACCCAGGTGTGGATCCAGCCGTCACGGTGCTCACCCTTGATCCATTCGGGCCAGTGCCGGTCGGGGTCCTTGGACACCCTGTCGTCGGCCAGCAGTTGCTTGAGCACCTGGAAGTCGGTGGGTGCCCAGGCCCGGATGCCGCCGGGCATTTCGACGAGGGCGGCCGTGCCCAGTGCACGGAGCCGGTCGGCCTCTCCGTGGAGGTCGCGGCCGGCGGGGTCGAGGACGACGGGGTGCTGCTGCTCCATGGGCCGGCTCCTGCCGTGAACGGGGTACGGCTGTGAACCAACTGATCGTAGCGGCAGCAGAGTTGGGCACGTCGATTGTCGGCCTCCGTCCCGGCCGAGTCTGACCGGCGGCCCGCGGCCCCGGAGAGAGGCCGGCCCTCGTGCCCGGGGGGAACGGGGCGACGAGGGCCGGCCGGTGACGGTCACCGGTACTCCACGGCGCGTACGGAAGTGAGGGGCCGGGAGCGGGGATCCGGGGAACTACGCGGCGGGAAGCGCGGGGTTCGCCAGCCGGACCAGTTCGAGGGCCTGCTCCGGGAACCACTCGCCCGCCTTGGGGTCGGCCGTGCCGCGCTCGGGGTCCTGCGGTCCGGCGGTGCCGCGCAGGCACAGTCCGTCCGACTCGCCCGGAATCTTGATCCACAGCTTGGCGTCGTGGAGCGGGTCGCCGGTGGCGGCGGTGGGCCGGGCACCGAGGCCCCGGCCGGGCGGGTTGCACCAGTCCTGCGGGTCGCTGTACTTCCCGGCCGGCGGGGTCCAGGGACCCTGGCCGTTGCGGCTGGAGTCGGTGACGAAGTGCTTCATCGTGGCCGGGTCGGCGGTCACATGGGTGTCCAGCCAGGCCTGGGCGTCCGCCCGCGGCCACCACTGGTTGGGGCATTCGGCGGTGTTGCCGCCCTTGTCGGCGTAGGCCAGGCACGAGGAGACGAGCTTGCCGTACCAGGCGTTGTCGTCGTCGGTGCGGTAGTTGGACGCGTTGGTGTGGAAGCCGGTGGCGTCGGCGATCCCGCCCTTGATCAGACGGGGCACGATGGTGTTCACGGTGTGCCAGCCGGCGTGACCGGTGTCGAGGTACACCTTGGTGCGGCTGAGCGGTTCGAGGGTGTCGACGGCGTAGTTGACCTCGGTGTACCGGGCCGCCGTCCGGGTTCCCTGGGCGTCGTCCTGACCGCAGTCGGCCGGCAGCAGCGCCAGCGCATCGGGTTCCAGCACGACCATGGCCCGCTGCCTGCCGATACCGCGGGCGACGGCGTCGACCCACGCCTGGTACTCGGCGGTGGTGGAGGCACCGCCGCCCGAGTAACTGGCACAGTCGCGGCCGGGAATGTCGTAGAGGGCGATGACGGGGACGGTCCCCTTCGCTGCCGCGTCCTGTACGACCGCACGCACCTGGCCCTCCACATCGGCGGGCTTCTCGTCACCGAACCAGACGGCGTGCGGAGTCCTGATCATCGCGGAGATCCGGGCCGCGTCCTCGGTCCGGCCCTGCGCGGTGAGCTCCTCGATCTGGCGGTGGGCGTCCGGATTGGCAGCCGGGGTGTAGAAACGGGCCGTACCGGCTGTGGCCGCCGAGCCGACGGCCTGCGGCCCGGCGGCAGCCGGGGCGGACGCCGACAGAACAGCGGCGAACGAGACGACGACCGCTGCGAGGCGGCTCGGGCGCATGGTTCAACTCCTCGATGACTAAGGCAACTTGGCACCATCTTCGAACAGAGGTCCAGAGGAACCCTTGCGGCAGGATCAGGGACGCGTCAAGCCGACGCGCCGGGCTCCCCGAGGCCCGCACACGACTCGGGGCGCCGCCCCCGTGACGGTCCGCGTCATCTGCCGGCAGGGCACCACGCCGATCGGTGACCTGCGACATGGCCCTTGGGGCAGCAGCTTGCCGGGGCCGGTGGGGTCGTACAGGCCGGGCAGGGGCCTGGCGGGCATCTCCAGGACCAGGCCGCGGGCAGTGGGGTGGTCGGCACCCGGCCGCCCCATGCCGGGTTCCCCTGGGCGGCGGGAGGGCGCGCGGTGGGCGACTGGACGTCAGGAGGTGACGTCCACCAGGACTTTGCCGACCGCGCGGCTCTCGACCGCTCGGTGCGCGTCGGCGGTGCGGTCGAGGGGAAAGCGGAGCAGCGGCAGGCCGTGCTTCTCGCCGACCGGCAGCGCGCCGTCGCGCACTGCGGCGGCGACGTCCTGGACGGCCGCGGTACGTGCCTCCGGACCGGCCGTGTAGAGCACCAGGAACTGGAAGCGTGTGTTCAGCACCATGTTCTGCAGCACGTTCAGTTCGACTGGCCTGCCACCGTCGTTGGCGTAGGTCGAGATCGTGCCGCGGGTTCGCAGCACGGCCAGGTCCAGTGCGAGGTTCGTGCCCAGGGCCACCTCGGCGACGATGTCGACGCCGTCCGGGACGATCTTGCGGATCTCGGCGGCCGGGTCGCCCTCGCGGTAGTTGATCACGTGGTGGGCTCCGGCGGCGGTGGCCAGCCGGGATTTCTCCGGGCTGCTGATCGTGCTGATCACGGTGGCGCCGGCCCATCGGGCGAGCTGGATCACCGCGTGCCCGACCGCTCCGGCCCCGCCCGCGGCGAGCACCACCCTCCCGTCGAGTGCCCCGGGCCGCAGCCGACGCGGGCCGTCCTCAGCGACGGTGAGCGCGCGGTGCGCGGTCAGTGCGGGGACTCCGAGTGCGGCGCCGACGTCGAAGCCGGCCTCGTCGGGCAGCGGCACGGCCTGTTCGGCGGGCACGACGGTGAACTCGGCGGCGGTGCCGGTGGGCCGCCCGGCGGCGGCCATGAACAGCCAGACCCGCTGACCGACCCGGCTCTGGTCGACGCCCTCGCCGACGGCGTCGATCGTGCCGGCGCCGTCGAGGTGCGGGGTGACCTCGAAGAAGTGCTTGGGGTGGCCGGCGCCGGAGCGTGCCTGCCAGTCGGTCGGGTTGACCCCGGACACGGCGACCCGGACGCGAACCTCGCCGGGGCCGGGCGCCGGCAGGTCGCGGTCGACGAACTGCAGAACGTCGGGGGCGCCGTTGTCGCGGTAGATGATGGCCTTCATGATCCGTCCTTGGAGCCTGGTAGAGCGGGTTTTCCCGGCGTGGCCTGGCGGTCCGTCAGGGTGTCCGGCGTGTGGTGTGGTCGCGAGCCGGGTCGCGTTGGTTCCGGTCAGCCGATGGGGACGTCGTTGGAGCGGGACTCGATGGCATCGAGGGTGGCGAGGGTCGCGGCGTCGAGGGTGATCTCGCTGACCGCGATGTTGGCCTCCAGGTGGGCGGCGTTGGCGGTGCCCGGGATGAGCAGCACGTTCGGGGCGTGGTGGAGCAGCCAGGCGAGGCCGACCTGGGAGGGCGTGGCGCCCAGGGACTCGGCCACGGCGTGCACCGCTGGCTCGCCGGTCGCTTTGGGCAGGCCGGGGAAGGCCCCGCCGAGCGGGAAGAACGGCACCCAGGCGATGCCCTCGGCCGCGCACAGCTGCAGCATGTCCTCGTCGTCGCGGGAGACGAGACTGTAGGCGTTCTGCACGCAGACGACACCGGCGGGCAGGGCACGGCGCAGGCCGTCGAGGGTGACGCTGCTCAGGCCGATCGCGCCGATCTTGCCCTCGTCGCGCAAGGCGGTCATCACTGCGAGCTGGTCGTCGAGATCGACGACCTGGTCCCCCTGGGGACGCAGCCCGGGGCCGGTGTCCAGGCGGCGGAGGTTGACGACCGCGAGCCGGTCGACGCCGAGGCTGCGCAGGTTGTCCTCGACGCTGGCGCGCAGCTGCTCGGGACGCTGTGCCAGACGCAGCGGCAGGTGCCCGCCAGGGTTGGGGTCAGCCCCCACCTTCGTGACGACCAGGACGTCGTCCTCGGGGCGAAGTGCCTCGCGGATCACGTCGTTGGCGAAACCGAAGCCGTAGAACTCGGCGGTGTCCACGTGGTCGACGCCCAGCTCGACCGCGCGGCGCAGCAGCGCGACGGCCTCGCCGCGGCGGTCGTGCAGCCGCTCGAGCTGCAATGCGCCGTAGCCGATCCGGAAAACGGCGCGGGTGGCTAACGAAGCGGTCGCAGCAATCACGACGCTGTCTCCTCGGTCGGTGTTCGCAAGGCGGTGTACAGCAGTTCGGCCTGGTAGAGCGCCATGACCCGGTGGGCGATCGGAGTGGCGCGCTCCCGGGCTTGGGGCGGCTCATGGTGCTCGACCTTGACGAGCCAGGCCGTGACGCAGTCGTGCAGCATCGCGCGCATCCGGTCGGTCATGTCGACGACGATGCTGCGGATGGCCGGGTCGGTGGTCGACTCACCCCAGGTCTGCACGCCGACCCGAGCCTCGGCCGGGTCGATCGCGGCGATCAGGCGGGAGAGCAGTTCGTCGGGGCCGGGTGGGGCGTCGGCCGCGGCGTACTCGCCGAGGACATCGGCGCGCTTGGCGAGCACCGCGCGGGCGGCGACCCGGACCAGGTCGGCCTTGTTGCGGTAGTGCGCATAGATCGAGCCGGCCGAGAGGCCGGACTCGGCGGTGATGTCGGCGATCGAGGTCCGCTCCAGGCCGCTGCGGCTGAAGCAGCGGACGGCGGCCTCGGCGATCTGAGTACGCCGGAGTTCCTTGCGCGCGTCGGTGAGCCGAGGCACCACACCTCCCACAAAAAGAATCTCTGTTCCACTTATGGGAGACACTAACAGAATTACGGTTCTGTTTGTGGTGGGTGCGTGTCATACGAGCAGGCCCGGTCATGACGACCGGGCCTGCTCGCGATGGGTACAAAACGGTCCGGCCCGGAGGCGTGGGCACGGCTCCGGGCCGGACCGCTGCAGCAGCAGTTCGGGGAAGTCGGCCTTCGGCAGCATGCCGTTGGCCAGTCGGCGGAAGGGCGGCATGAGCCTGGGTAGACCGGTGGGACTTCGGACGTGCCCCCGGCATCCGGCTCGGGACCGGGGAACAGGTGAGTGTTGCCGGGCGGCGGCCGTACGTGCCTCAGGCGGCCGAGCCGACGCTGTGGACGGACGGAGGCACCACGTCACGGTGGATCGGTGTGTGCGCGCCGGTCAGGGAGATACCGCTGCCGCCGCGGCGGTCGGCGACGATTTCCGCGGCGATCGACAGGGCGGTCTCCTCGGGCGTACGGGCCCCGAGGTCGAGCCCGATCGGCGAACGGAGCCTCGCGAGCTCGGGTTCGGTGACGCCGGCTTCGCGAAGACGTCTGTTGCGGTCCTCGTGGGTGCGGCGGGAGCCCATCGCGCCGATGTAGGCGACGGGAAGCCTCAAGGCGAGCCGGAGGAGGGGGATGTCGAACTTGGCGTCGTGGGTGAGGACGCAGAGCACGGTCCTGCTGTCCACCTCGGTCGACTCCAGGTACCGGTGGGGCCAGTCGACGACGATCTCGTCGGCTTCCGGGAAGCGTGTCCGGGTCGCGAAGACGGGCCGGGCGTCGCACACGGTGACGTGGTGGCCGAGCAACTTGCCGACGCGCACCAGCGCGGACGCGAAGTCGATGGCGCCGAACACGATCATGCGGGGCGGGGGGACGCTCGACTCGACGAGCAGCGTGAGGGGCCGGCCGCAGCGCGACCCGTCCTCGCCGATCACGGCGGTGCCGGTGCGGCCGGCGTCCAGCAGGGCCCGGGCGTCCGCTGCGGCGGTGCGGTCCAGTCCGGGGTGACCGCCGAGGGTGCCCTCGTACGAGCCGTCGGGACGGACGAGGAGGGCGCGGCCCATCAGTTCGGCCGGACCGTCGGTGATCCTGGTGAGGGCCGCCGCCCCGCCGCACGCGGCGGCGGAGAGCGCGGCGGCGAACACGTCCCGGGCGGCGGCGTCGGCACGGACCGGGGTGACGAGGATGTCGATGACGCCGCCGCAGGTCAGGCCCACGGCGAAGGCGTCCTCGTCGCTGTACCCGAAGCGCTCGAGGACGCACTGCCCGTCCTCGAGCGCCTGCCGGCACAGGTCGTACACGGCGCCCTCCACGCAACCGCCGGAGACCGAACCGATCGCCGTGCCCTCGCTGTCGACGGCGAGGGCGGCGCCCGGCTGACGGGGCGCGCTGCCGCCGACGGCCACCACGGTGGCGACGGCGAAGTCACGGCCCTGCTCGACCCACCGGTTCAGCTCGTCGGCGATGTCCAGCATGTCGGTCTCCTCAAGGGTCTGGGGGATGCGTGGAGGAACCCGGGCCCGGCCCGGGCGGGGGGGAGCCCAGGGGAAGGGGCAGGGGGGGGGGGGAAAAGGAAAGAAGTCATCTGTGGGGGGGTAGGGAGAGAAAAAAGGAGGGACGGTGGAGGGC
>NZ_JBVICA010000028.1:0-86325 GCF_055573115.1 Streptomyces sp. NPDC030222 | reverse complement strand
TCCCCCCCCCCCTCCCCCATCCCCCCCTCCCCCTCCCCCCCCCCCCCCCCCCCCCCCCCCCTCCCCCCCCCCCCCCCCTCCCCCCCCCCCCCCCCCCCACGCCCAGCCAGCTCTCGATGGGGTGGATCGCGAAGAACACGATGAAGATCGCGGTCAGGCCCCACATGAAGGCGCCGACCTCCCTGGCCTTGCCCTGCGCCACCTTGATGACGACGTAGGACACGACTCCGGCGGCGACGCCCGCCGTGATGCTGTAAGTGAAGGGCATCAGGGTCACGGTCAGGAAGACCGGAACGGCGACGGAACGGTCCCGCCAGTCGACGTGCGAGGCGTTCTGCATCATCATCGCGCCGATCACCACGAGCGCGGCCGAGGCCACCTGGGGCGGCACGATGGCCGTCAGCGGGGTGAAGAACAGGCAGGCCGCGAAGAGGAGGCCGGTGACGACGGACGAGAGGCCCGTGCGGGCACCCTCGCCGACGCCGGTCGCGGACTCGACGAACACGGTCTGGCCGGATCCGCCGGTGACGCCGCCGATCGCACCGCCCGCGCCGTCGATGAACAGCGCCTTGGACAGGCCGGGCATACGGCCCTTGTCGTCGGCGAGGCCGGCCTCGGTGCCGACTCCGATGATGGTGGCCATGGCGTCGAAGAACCCGGCGAGCACCAGAGTGAAGACGATCATGCCGACGGTCATCAGGCCGACATCGCCCCAGCCGCCGAACTCGACGTGGCCGAGGAGCGAGAAGTCTGGCATGGAGACCGGACTGCCGGCCAGCTCCGGCGGGCTCATGTTCCACGCCTTGGCGTCGAGGCCGACGACGTTGTGGGTGATCACCGCGAACACGGTCCCGGTGACGATGCCTATCAGGATGGCGCCCGGGACGTTCCGCGCCTGCAGGGCGAAGATCGCCAGCAGGGTGACGCAGAAGACCAGGACCGGCCAGCCGGCGAGCTCACCGGCGGGACCGAGGCTGAGGGGCGTCGGTCCTTCGGTGCCGACGAAGCCGGCCTTGACGAGGCCGATGACAGCGATGAACAGACCGATTCCCATGGTGATGCCGTGCTTGAGCGGCAACGGGATCGCATTCATGATCATTTCCCGCAGGCCGGTGACCACCAGCAGGCAGATCACCATGCCGTACATGACGCACATGGCCATGGCCTGACCCCAGGTCATCTGGGGTGCGACCTGGGAGGCGAGGACACCGGAGACGCTGAGGCCGGCCGCGAGCGCGAGCGGGACCTTGCCCACGAAACCCATGAGCAGGGTGGTCGCGGCGGCCGCGAGGGCAGTCGCAGTGATGAGTCCCGGCTGGCCGAGGACGTTGCCCGCAACGTCCTTGCCACCGAGGATCAGGGGGTTGAGCAGGAGGATGTACGCCATCGCCATGAAGGTGGTGATGCCGCCGCGCACCTCGCGCGCGACCGACGATCCTCTGTCGGAGATGTGAAAGTACCGGTCGAGCCAGGACCTTCCGGCCGGGACGCGCGAGCCGGGGCCCGCGTCCTCCACTGCCGTCCTGGGCTCCACTGACGACTGGGTCATGGTGCCTACTCCCAAGGTTCAAAGGGGCACCCGCATCGACTGCGGGATTTGGGATTCCTCGTTGGCTGCACGACCCGGGGGACGGCCCGAGACGAACTGGTACTGCGACAAACTGGTACTGCGGTACTGCGGTTGCTGCGGAGAGACGAAGCACTCCCCCTGTTATGGGTGTTGTGGACCGCGAGCGGTGCGGTGGGGTTCCGGGCGGCGCGGCCGTGGAAGTGTGACGTTCCCGAGGAACGCGCCGCCCGGAGAACCGGGGTTACGCGGTGCCGGTCAGGTGCTCGGGGCGGACCGGCGTCCGGTTGAGCTCCAGACCCGTCGCGTTCCGGATCGCCGCGAGGACGGCCGGGGTGGAGGACAGGGTCGGGGCCTCGCCGATGCCGCGCAGGCCGTAGGGCGCGTGGCCGTCGGCGAGTTCGAGCACGTCGACGGGGATGGTCGGCGTGTCGAGGATGGTGGGGATCAGATAGTCGGTGAAGGACGGGTTGCGCACCTTCGCGGTCCTCGGGTCGACGAGGATCTCCTCCATGACCGCCATGCCCAGGCCCTGGGTGGTGCCGCCCTGGATCTGGCCGACGACCGACAGCGGGTTCAGGGCCTTGCCGACGTCCTGGGCGCAGGCCAGCTCGATCACCTTGACCAGGCCGAGCTCGGTGTCCACCTCGACGACGGCGCGGTGCGCGGCGAACGAGTACTGGACGTGGCCGTCGCCCTGGCCGGTGCGCAGGTCGAAGGCCTCGGTCGGCCGGTGCCGCCACTCGGCCTCGACCTCCACGGCCTCGTCCTCCAGAACGTCCACCAGGTCGGCGAGGACCTCACCGCCGTCGGTGACGACCTTGCCGCCCTCCAGCAGCAGTTCGGCGTTGGCCCAGGCCGGGTGGTACGAGCCGAACTTCCGGCGGCCGGTCTCCAGGACCTTCTCGCGGACCAGCTCGCAGGAGTTCTTCACCGCGCCACCGGTCACATAGGTCTGCCGGGAGGCGGAGGTGGAGCCGGCGGAGCCGACCTGGGTGTCGGCCGGGTGGATGGTGACCCGGTTGACCCCGAGCTCGGTACGGGCGATCTGCGCGTGGACGGTGACACCGCCCTGGCCGACCTCGGCCATCGCGGTGTGCACGGTCGCGACCGGTTCTCCGGCGATGACCTCCATGCGCACCCTGGCGGTCGAGTAGTCGTCGAAGCCCTCGGAGAATCCGACGTTCTTGATGCCGACCGCGTAGCCGACACCGCGGACGACACCCTCGCCGTGCGTGGTGTTCGACAGGCCGCCGGGCAGTTCCCGCACGTCGGCGTCGCCGTCGGCGACCTCCCACTGGCGCTCCGGTGGCAGCGGGCGGGCCTTGACCCGGCGCAGCAGTTCGGCGACGGGGGCCGGGGAGTCGACCCGCTGGCCGGTCGGCATGACCGTGCCCTGTTCCATCGCGTTGATCCGGCGGAACTCCACCGGGTCCATACCGAGTTCCGCGGCCACCTTGTCCATCTGCGCCTCGTAGGCGAAGCATGCCTGGACCGCGCCGAAGCCGCGCATGGCGCCGCAGGGCGGGTTGTTGGTGTAGAGCGCGATCGCCTCGATGTCCACGTCGTCCAGGACGTACGGGCCGACGGAGAGGGAGGCGGCGTTGCCGACGACGGCCGGGGAGGCGGAGGCGTACGCGCCGCCGTCCAGCACGATCCGGCACTTCATATGGGTGAGCTTGCCGTCCCTGGTGGCTCCGTGCTCGTACCAGAGCTTCGCCGGGTGCCGGTGGACGTGGCCGAAGAAGGACTCGAACCGGTTGTAGACGATCTTGACGGGCTTGCCGGTGCGGAGGGCCAGCAGGCAGGCGTGGATCTGCATCGACAGGTCCTCGCGTCCGCCGAAGGCACCGCCGACGCCGGAGAGCGTCATCCGCACCTTCTCCTCGGGCAGGCCGAGCACCGGGGCGATCTGGCGGAGGTCGGAGTGCAGCCACTGGGTGGCCACGTACAGGTCGACGCCGCCGTCCTCCGCCGGTACCGCGAGGCCGGACTCCGGGCCGAGGAAGGCCTGGTCCTGCATGCCGAAGACGTACTCGCCGGTGACGATCACATCGGCCCGCCCGCGCGCCTCCTCCGCGTCGCCGCGGACGATCGGCTGGCGGTGGACGATGTTGGGGTGCGCGACATGGGCCGCGTGGTGGTCCGTACGGCCCGGGTGGAGCAGCGGGGCATCGGGGGCGGTCGCGGAGGCCTCGTCGGTGACGACGGGCAGTTCCCGGTAGTCGACCTTGATCTTCGCGGCGGCGCGGCGGGCGGTCTCGGGGTGGTCGGCGGCGACCAGCGCCACCGGCTCGCCGTGGTGGCGCACCCGCCCGTTGGCCAGGACCGGGGTGTCCTTGATCTCCAGGCCGTAGTTCTTCACCTCGGTGGGCAGGTCGTCGTACGTGAGGACGGCGTACACGCCCGGCATGGCGACGGCCTCGGTGATGTCGATCGAGGCGATCTCGGCGTGGGCGACCGGGGAGCGCAGGATCTGGCCCCAGAGCATGTCCTCGTGCCACATGTCCGAGGAGTAGGCGAACTCGCCGGTGACCTTCAGGATGCCGTCCGGGCGGAGCGTCGACTCGCCGATGCCGCCCTTCGTCCGGGAGCCCTGGGTGACCTTGGCGGGAGTGCCGGACGGGACGCCGGCGACCCGGGTGTGCTGTGCCATCGTCAGACCGCCTCTCCCTGACGGGCGGCCGCCAGGCGGACCGCGTCCAGGATCTTCTCGTAGCCGGTGCACCGGCACAGGTTGCCGGAGAGCGCCTCGCGGATGTCCGCGTCGGACGGGGAACCGTTGCGCTCCAGCAGCTCGTCGGCGGCGACCAGCAGTCCGGGGGTGCAGAAGCCGCACTGGACCGCGCCCGCGTCGACGAACGCCTGCTGGACCGGGGAGAGTCCACTGCCCTCGCCGGTCCGCGAGTCGGTGCCCTTGGCGCTCCAGTGCTGTGCGTCCTGGAGGGAGGTGCCGCAGGCGCCGGTGGCACAGCCGCCCTCGGCGCGCTGCTTCGCGTAGTCGGCGAGGCCCTCGACCGTGAGGACCTCTCGCCCCTCGACCTGACCGGCGGCGACCAGGCACGAGCACACCGGGACCCCGTCCAGGCGGACCGTGCAGGAACCGCACTCGCCCTGCTCGCACGCGTTCTTCGCACCCGGGAGCCCGAGGCGCTCGCGCAGGACGTAGAGCAGGCTCTCGCCCTCCCAGACGTCGTCGGCTTCCTGCGGACGGCCGTTGACCGTGAAATTGACGCGCATGCTCACGCAGCTCCTTCCAGCGGGCGGCCGGTGCCGCGGTACTGCTCCCAGGTCCAGCCCAGCTGACGGCGGGCCATGATGCCGACGGCGTGCCGGCGGTACCGCGCGCTGCCGCGCACGTCGTCGATCGGGTTGCAGGCGGCGGCGCACAGGTCCGCGAACTGCTTGGCGACCGACGGGGTGATGATCTTGCCGTTGTCCCAGAAGCCGCCCTCCTCCAGGGCCGCGTTCAGGAACTCCTCGGCCTCACGGGCCCGGATCGGCGTTGGGGCCGCGGAACCGATGCCGGTCCGGACCGTGCGGGTCTCCGGGTGCAGGGCGAGACCGAAGGCGCACACCGCGATGACCATGGCGTTGCGGGTGCCGACCTTGGAGTACTGCTGGGGGCCCCGGGCCTTCCTGATGTGGATGGCCTTGATCAGCTCGTCGGGCTCCAGCGCATTGCGCTTCACGCCGGTGTAGAAGTCGTCGATCGGGATGAACCGGGTGCCCCGTACGGACTCCACTTCGACCTCCGCACCCGCGGCCAGCAGGGCCGGGTGGGCGTCGCCCGCCGGGGAGGCGGTGCCGAGGTTGCCGCCGACGCCGCCGCGGTTGCGGATCTGCGGGGAGGCGACGGTGTGCGAGGCGAGCGCGAGGCCCGGCAGCTCGCGGCGCAGGTGCTCCATGATCCGGGCATACGGGACGGAGGCGCCGAGCCGGACGTGCTCCTCACCGATCTCCCATTCGTAGAGCTCGCCGATGCGGTTCAGGTCCAGGAGGTACTCGGGCCGCCGGTGATCGAAGTTGATCTCGACCATCACATCGGTGCCACCCGCGATGGGCACGGCTGAAGGGTGCTCGGCCTTCGCGGCGAGCGCCTCCTCCCAGCCGGCGGGGCGAAGGAAGTCCATCAGTGGCTCTCTTCTTCTCGATCGGGTCGTACGCGGGGACCCGGGGACGGCCGGTCCTCGTCTCGTTCATGTGGTGTTCACGTGGTGTGGCCCAAGTACACAAGCACTGCTCCGTCGGGTGCAGTCACCGAAACCATGAAGGAGTTGGCTGGTCCTCACCCGCGTCTTGTAGATTCGAACGAAAGGCGGGGCTCCGTAACCTCACCGACTTCGAACGGCAACATCGAGACAGATCGGCGGCGAGAACATGCGGCTGCGCGCACTCCTGGAAACCGAGGCGCTGGGCCTGCGGCTGCTCGGCGGCGAGGAGGAACTCGACCGCACGGTGCGTGGTGTGATGACCACCGACCTGCGCGATCCCAGCCGCTACCTCTCCGGCGGCGAACTCGTCCTCACGGGTCTGGCCTGGCGGCGCTCGGCCGAGGATTCCGAGTCCTTCGTCCGGATCCTCACCGGCGCCGGTGTCGTCGGCCTCGCGGCCGGCGAGGCCGAGCTCGGCGACATCCCGCACGATCTCGTCGAGGCCTGTGCCCGGCACCGGCTGCCCCTGTTCGCCGTCAACGAGTCCGTCGCGTTCGCGACGATCACCGAGCACGTGGTGCGCCAGGTGTCCGGCGAGCGGGCCGGGGACCTGGCGGCCGTCGTGGACCGCCACCGCCGCCTGATGACGTCCGGCCCGGCCGGCGGCGGCCCCGAGGTGGTCCTCGACCTGCTCGGCTCCGACCTGGACCTGCACGCCTGGGTCCTGTCCCCCACCGGCCGGCAGATCGCCGGTGCGGGCGCCCCGCTGCCCCCGGGTGCCGGTGCGCAGCTCGCCGGCGAACACCTGGCCGCGCTGCGGACCGGCCGCCGCGCACCGCACCGGGCGGTCGTCGCGGGCACCACGTATTCGCTGTTCCCGGTCCGGAACTGGGGACCAGCGGGGGCCGGCGGGCAGGCCGCCGCCCCGGCCTCGCGCGATGTACGGGAAACCGTCCTCTCCGACTGGCTGCTCGCGGTCGAGGCGGACGCCGGCGACTGGCCCGCCGCCCGGCTCGACCTGCTCCAGGGCGTCACCCAGCTGATCGCCGTCGAACGCGACCGCCGTGACGCCGCCCGCACGGTGCGGCGCCGCCTCGCCCAGGAGGTCCTCGAACTCGTCCAGACCGGTGCCGCGCCCGGCGAGATCGCCGCCCGCCTCCGGGTGGCCGCGCCGGTCCTGCTGCCCGGCCTCGGCACCGCCCCGCACTGGCAGGTCGTCGTGGCCAGGGTCGACTGGCTGCAGGACGGACAGCAGGAATCCGCGGACGGCCGGATCGCCCAGGCACTGCTGGAGGAGATCCTCTTCGACCCGGCGGCCACCGGAGCGGAGTCCGCCGACCGGATCGCGGTCGCCCACACCGGCGAGGAGGCCATCGCGCTCGTCCCGCTCCCCGCGGTCGGCGCCGGGGACACCGGCGGCGAGACCGGACTCCATGCGGACGCCCTGCTCGACACCGTGAAGGGTCCGCTGTCCGCGGGCCTCGGCGACGACGGCCGGCTCACCCTCGGCGTCAGCGCCGCCGTCCACTCGGCGGAGGGGCTGCGCGGCGCGCTCGAGGAGGCGCGGCACGCCCGCCGTGTCGCCGGCGCACGCCCCGGCACGGTCTGCGCCGCCGGTCACCACGAGCTCGCCTCGCACGTCCTGCTGCTGCCGTTCGTCCCCGACGACGTGCGCCGCGCGTTCACGGCCCGGCTGCTCGATCCCCTGCGGGAGTACGACCGGCGGCACCGGGCGGAGCTCATCCCCACACTCGAGGCGTTCCTCGACTGCGACGGTTCCTGGACGCGCTGCGCGACCCGGCTCCACCTGCATGTCAACACCCTGCGCTACCGGGTGGGCCGGATCGAGCAACTCACCGGCCGCGATCTGTCGCGCCTGGAGGACAAACTGGACTTCTTCCTGGCGCTGCGGATGAGCTGACGCTCTGTCCCCATGGTGCGCCTGTCCGAGGGGCGTGCGCGGCGCGACGGGCTGCGCGGATCCACACCCGGCACACGGCAGGAGCGTGCAGGTCGCACAGAGGTGGCGCGGACACATGTGCGCGCCACGGAGCCAGTCCGGATCTTGCCCGGTGACCCGACGTGACCATCCGGAATCTGATAGTCCTTTCAGCGGGGTACGGGCACAGGCCCGTAGCGGCGCCCTCGTGCGCCGCGGGGAGGGGCGCACATGAGCACCACCACACGCGACGAGGTCATCGCCGGCGAGCAGAAGGCGGTGGACCACGCGTACGACTGCTACACCGCGCGGCTGACCGAGATGAGCGGGACCTCGGCCGCCACGGCCTCGGCGAGCGGCAAGGACGGCATCGCCAACCGGATCCACGCGGAGGAGCAGGCCGCCGCATACGGAGGGCTCGGCAACGAGTCGCTGGTCTTCGCCCGGGTCGACGCGCCGGAGGAGCCCGGAGGAGCGCCCCGGCCCTGGTACATCGGCCGACGGGGCGTGCGCGACTCCGCGAACGAACCGGTGGTCCTGCTGTGGACCAGCCCGTTGGCGAAGAGGTGGATCGAGGCACGGCCCGAGGCCCGGGGGGACGTGCTCCTGCGGCGGCGGCTGCGATGCGTACAGCGCGTCGTCGAGGACTACTTCGACGAGATCGCCCCGGTGGCGGCCCCGGCACTCGCCCGCCCGACCGTCCCGGAGCCACGGCCCGCCGCGGACGACGTGATCGAGGACGCCACGGGGAGGGTGCCCGTGCCCGGGGCGGCTGCGGAGGCCGGGCCGCAAGGGAGTGCACCGCAGGACCAGGGCCGCCTGCCGACCCCCACGCCCGGCGACGTGGCCCGCATCCAGCGCCGAAAACCGCTCCAGCCGGACGACTTCCTGCTGCGCGAGCTCCTGCGCTCCCGGAGCGGCCGTATGCGGGACATCGTGGAGACCATCCGCCGCGACCAGATGGACCTGGTCACCGGCTCCCCGTCCGACGTCCTCGTCGTGCAGGGCGGCCCGGGCACCGGCAAGTCGGCAGTCGGTCTGCACCGCGTGACCTGGCTCGTCGACAACGAGCACTTCAGGGCCCAGGACATCCTCGTCATCGGCCCCCACCAGCGGTTCCTCGACTACGTCGGGCAGGTCCTGCCCACCCTCGGCACCCGGGACGTCAACGCCGTCCAGCTCGGCCGGCTCTGGGACGGGACGATCCTCGGCACCGACTCCGCACGTGCCCGGCTGGTGAAGTCCGACGAACGCATGGCGGCCGTACTGAGGCGCCGCGTCGAGCACGACTGCCGACCCGAGGCCGTCGACGAGCTGACCAGTCCCCCTTCCTTCAAGGGGGACGAGCCCGCGGTCGTCGTCGGCGCCGGCATCGCGACCCTGCGCGTTCCGCGATCCGACGTCCTCGCCCTCCTCGACGAGGTCCGCGGCGGCGACGGCCCCTACCGGCAGCGCCGCGAACGCTTCCGCAGCCTGCTCGTCGACCGCCTCCTCCAGGAGCTCGCCGCCATCGCCCCGCGCCGTGCGCAGGGCGGCACGATCCGCCGGGACCTGGAACGCAATCGCCGCGTCGAGCGGATCGTGGAACGCATCTGGCCGTCACCGGGCGCCCGGGAGGCCCTGCGCAGTCTCTACGACTCGCCCGACCTGCTGCGCAGCTGCGCCGACGGCATCCTCGACGCCGACGAACAGGCCGCTCTGCACCGCCCCCGGGCCGCCTCCGCCGACGCCGACCCCTGGACCCTCGACGACCACGTCTGCATCGAGGAACTCCACTTCCTCATCACCGGGGAGACCACCCGGCGCTACGGACACATCGTCGTCGACGAGGCCCAGGACCTCACTCCCATGCAGGCCCGCGCCCTCCGCCGCCGCTGCGCCGTGGGCGGCTCGATGACGGTCCTCGGCGACCTCGCCCAGGCCACCGGCCCCCACACCCACACGAGCTGGGACGGCCTCGGCACACTCCTGTCCGACCACGGCGACTGGCGGGTCGCCGAGCTCGGCACCAGCTACCGCGTGCCGGCGGAGATCATGGAATTCGTCGCACCCCTCGCCCGTGCGGTCGCCCCGGCGCTGCCCTACCCGCAGGCCGTCCGCGAGGCCGGCGGGGACGTCGTGAGGACCGTGGCGACCGAACCGTGGAAGCTCCTCGACGACACCGTCGCCGAGGTGACCCGTCTGGTGGGCACCAGCGACGGACACACCCTGCGCTCCCTCGCGGTCATCGTGCCCGACGACTCGGGGTGGCTCGGCGAGATCGGCCGCCGCCTCGACCGTACGGACACCCTCACCGGCGAGCGGCGCGAGGCGGTGTCCGTGATGGCCGCCGCCCAGGCCAAAGGCATGGAGTACGACCACGTGCTCGTCGTCGAGCCCGCCACCATCGCCGACCGCGGCCCGGCCGGCCTGCGGCAGCTCTACATCGCCCTCACTCGCAGCACGCAGAGCCTGACCGTGTTGCACACCTCGCCGCTCCCGGAGGTCCTCACGAACACCGACGGCCCCGCCGAAGCACCCGCGACCGGGGAGGGACCCGGCACCACGCGGGGCGGCGTCCCCGACATCGGAACCGACGTCCGGGTGCGCGTACTCGGCCCCGGTCCTGGCGGCCGCTACAAGGTGGAGGCACTGTCCCCCGCCAGCGACCGCCCGCTGGTCCTCACCGTCCGGCACGGCTCCGCACCGCCGCGTCCGGGCGAGGAACTGGACTGCTGGGTGTTCGAGAACGAGACCACCCACAGCGTGCTCACCGCCGACCAGCGCGGACGTCGCCCGGTCACGCCCAGGATGGCGGAACGCTACCTGGCGGCACTCGGCGTGCTCGACGAGCTGGTGGCCGACGGGGGCGCCGTCCCCCAGGACGCCCGCGGCCGTCTGTCCGAGCTGCAGGGCATGGCCAACCGTGTCCTCCGCCGCGACCAGTCGGACTGGGTGGACGTCCGACGCGTGCTCGGCTCCCCGGACCGGCAGCGTCTGGGTGCCCTGCGCGACCTCGCGGCGGGCGCCAACCGCGCACTCAAGGACGACGCGCTGGACGTGGACAGGCTCCGGGACGAGCTGGCGGCCTCGGGCTGGACCGAGGCCCTCGCCCGGGCACGGGAAACACTCGGCTCCCGCCTGGCCGATGCCGCAGAACCGGCGCCCGGTGGGGCACCCACCGTCGCCGCGCCCCAGCATCCCCGGCCGCCCCACCCCAAGTCCCGGCCCGAGCAGGAGGAGACCGCACCAGTGCCCACCGTCGAAGAAGCTCCCGCACCGGCGAAGCCCGCGACCACGAGGGAGGGGTTCCTCCGCGCGCTGGAGGCCTCGGCTGCCGCCGACCGCACGTGCAACAAGCACGAAGCGGTGCGCCACGCCCTGAAGTCCGCCCTGCTGTGGGCGGATCTCCAGCCGACCGACTCACCGGTCGTCGACGTCGGCTGTGTGACCGACCGCGGCCTGGTCGTCTACGAGGTCCTGGGGGCCGGCCGTTCCGCCTACCAGGACCTCCGCTCGGGAGCGACCCGCCTCCTCGAGATCAACCACACCCTGCCGGCCCCGGCCGACGCGCTCTGCCTGGTCCTCTGCGAACCCCCCGCCGAAGACTGGTCGGCCGACACCGTCCGCGACGTCTTCGGCGTCCGGGTCCTCTGGCGCACGCGTGACGGATGGGGCGGCCGGGACACGGAAACCGCACTGGGCTCCCCAGGGGCGTGACACGCCGGGCGCAGGGTGGATGCGCGGGGCGTACGGGAGCGAGCGGGGCGCCGCCGAAGCGCGGCGCCTGGCTGAAAACCAATCAATCAACGCCGGGCTCCGGCCGTTTGTGAAACGCTTCACCCACCCCCTTGGCCGGGCACCGGGATTCATGCTGAGATTCGCCAACGACTCATCAGCTCAATGGCGTGCTCCTGGGGAGGCAATGTGGCGGATACCGCCATGTCTGGGAACGGAACGGCCAGCGAGGGAAACCCCGTCCAGACCGCGGTATGGCGGCTGCGTTCCCGCGGCTGCTGGTCCGACGCGGCCGATCTGCTCACCCCGCACGCGACCGAGGCGCCGATCGCCCTGCAGCGGGCGTCCCTGCTGGTGGAACGCTGTCTGTTCACCGAGCGCGGCTGGGCGGAGGCCGAGGAGGCGCTGCGGGCCGCCGAGGCGATGGCGAAGGACGACGACGAGCGGGGCGCGGCGGCCTGCGAACGGGGGCAGCTGGCCTACGCGTCGACGGTGCTGGGCGCCAGGGACCGTGCGGACGAGGCGCGGGCGGCGCTCGGCAGAGCCGCGGCGCTGCTGGCGCCGTCGGCCCCGGGGCGTGCGCTGCTCGACTTCCGGCGCGGGCTGGTCGCCGAGCACCTCGCGGACTCGCCCCAGGCGGCGCGCGCCGCGTACCGGAGGGCGCACTCGGGCGCCGCGGCGCAGGGTGACGAGCTGTTGCTGTCGTTCACCTGGCGTCACCTGGCGGGGCTGGCGCTGCGCGACGGCGAGTTGCAGGAGGCCCGGCACGGGTTCTCGGAGTCGCTGCGGATCCGGGAGGAGCTGGGCTACCTGGTGGGGACGGCACCCGCGCTGGCCGCGCTCGCGGACGCGGAGCCCGAGCCGGAGGCAGGGCGGCTGCGGGCGGAGGCGGCCCGGCTGTTCCGTCTGCTGGGCGGGGTGCCCACCTGGCTGTCGGCCCAACTGACGCCGCCGGCCGCACCGGCCTGACGGCGGGGCCGACCCCGGCAGAACGGGCACGGGCAGACGGGCAGACGGGCAGACGGGCAGACGGGCAGACGGGCAGACGTCAACGAACGGCGTCGCCCCAGGTGTTCGCCCCGTGGCGAGCCCGGATGACGAGCCCGAATGACTGCCCCGACTGCCCGGGTTACGCTCGAAGAGGCCCTGATCGCGCCCCGGGAAGGGGGCATCATGACAACCTCTGGCATGGCGGACGCAGCGCTCGCCGGGCTTCGCACCGGTCTGGCGGGCGGGGTGCTCACGCCCCAGGACCCGGGATACGAGGAGGCCCGCGCGGTCTTCAACGCGATGATCGGCAAGCGCCCCGCGGTCATCGCCCAGTGCGCGACCAGCGACGACGTGGCACAGGCGATCGCGTTCGGGCGGGAACAGGGCCTGGAGATCGGTGTCCGCTGCGGCGGCCACAGCGTCGCGGGGACGGCACTCAGCGACGGCGGGCTGGTCATCGACCTGCGCCGGATGAACGGGGTCACGGTCGACCCCGACGCGCGCACGGCCACGGTGGGCGGCGGGGCCGTCATGCACGATCTGGACGAGGCCACCCAGCCGTTCCACCTCGCGGTGACCGGCGGGCGGGTGTCGACGACGGGGATCGGGGGGTTCACCCTGAACGGCGGTTCCGGCTGGCTGGAGCGGGCGTTCGGGCTCATCTGCGACAGCCTGCTGGAGGTCCGGCTCGTCACCGCGGACGGCCGGCTCGTCACCGCGAGCGAGAACGAGAACCCCGAGCTGTTCTGGGCACTGCACGGCGGCGGCGGGAACTTCGGCGTGGCCACGTCCTTCACTTTCGGGCTGCATCCGCTGCCGGCCTTCTCGACGGCGATCCTGATGTGGCCCCCCGAGTCGGGGCGCGAGGTGCTGGGCACCTACCGGTCGTTCATCGAGCGCGCCCCCGACGGGATCGGCGGCGGTCTGATCTATCTGACCGGCCCTCCCGAGGAGTTCGTGCCCGAGTCCCTCGTCGGCCGTCTCACCTGCGCCGTCATCGTCACGTATACGGGCCGTGTCGCCGAGCTGGGCGAACTCGCCGAGCCGTTGCTGTCGCTGAAGCCGCCGGCCGAGTTCGTCTCCGACGTGCCGTACGCGGAGTTCCAGTGCATGCTCGACGACCCGCCGGGGCTGCGGAACTACTGGTCGGCGGAGTACGTGGCGGACTTCCCCGACGAGCTGGCCGACCGGTTCTCGGCACGGGCCCACGACATGATCGTCCCGTCGGCGAGCCAGCACGTGCTGTTCCCCATGGGCGGTGCCGTGTCCCGCAACTACGGGGAACACCCCCTGCCGTGGCGCAGGGCGTCGTGGGCACTGCATCCGTTCGGCCTGTGGGAAGACCCGGCGGACGACGAGCGCGGCCGGAAGTGGGCGCGGGACGTGCGCGCGGACGCCCTGCCCTGGTCGGTCGGCGCGGTGTACCTGAACTTCATCGGCAACGAGGGCGAGGACCGTGTCCGTGCCGGCTTCGGCGAGGACAACTACAAGCGGCTGGCCGCGGTGAAGGCGGAGTACGACCCGGCGAACGTCTTCCACCTGAACCACAACATCAGGCCAGCCTGACGGGCGGGCGCCGGCAGGCCGGGTCAGCCCCCGGCGTCGGCGAAGTGCTCCCTGACGAGTGTTTCGACCACCGTGAGGTCGCCCGCGGCGAGCGCATCGAGCAGGGCGGTGTGCTCCGCGGCGTCCGCGACCAGGTCCGCGCGCCGCGGCGCGGGCCCGGTGACCAGCGGCAACTGGGAGCGCCGGTGCAGGTCGTCGGCTATCGCCACGAGCTGCCGGTTGCCCGCGAGGCCGAGGACCGCCCGGTGGAACGCTCGGTCCGATTCGGCGTAGGCGGCCCGGTCGTCGACGGCGGCGGCCGCGGTGGTGGCCTCGGCGAGCGGGCGCAGTTCGGACCACCGGTCGGCCGGGACGGTGCGGGCGAGCCGCAGCATGACCGGCACCTCGATCAGGGCGCGCACCTCGGCCAGCTCGGCGAGGTCGGCGTGGGTGCGGCGCACGACCCGGAAGCCGCGGTTGGGAACCACCTCGACGGCGCCTTCGAGGGCGAGCTGCTGCATGGCCTCCCGGACAGGGGTGGCGGAAACGCCCAGCCGGTCGCCGAGTACGGGCGCGGAGTAGACCTCGCCGGGCTCGAGCTCCCCGCCCACAAGGGCGGCTCGCAGCGCGTCCAGCACCTGTCCGCGCACGGAGTGCCGGCGCACCGTTCCGTCCCCGGCGGTGTTCCCGACGTCGCCCGGTGTTCCGTCGGTCATGTCCGCACCGCGACCGCCGGGCGATGAGGGCCAGGGGGCGTCGGGCGCGGAACGCTCGGGGACGCCGGGCGCGAGACCGGGCGGAAGGACAGGTGCGGGGGTCACGGGCCCGGGTACGGCGGGCGGGGCCGGCTCGCCGGGGACGTGGTGGCCGCCGGCCGGGGTGCCGGGGAGGGGCGCCGGCCGTCGCGTGGCGCGGCCCGCCTGTGCGGGGACCCACGGCCGCCCGTAGGACGGCGGTGTGGTGTCGCGCGGTGTGGTCCTCTGCTCCACTCGGGTCCTCCTCCCCCGGTCGGTCGGGCCTCGGGCTGCGGGTGCGGGCGGCCCTTGTGCACGATAGGCGGACCGTGGCCGTGGTTCACACACCGAATAGATCGGGTAAGGTTAGGCTAACCTTTTCAACGCTTGCGATTCGGTGGTCCCGCATGACCGTTTCCGCCCTGCTCAGCGACCCTGCCACAGCTCCGCTGGCGGATTCCTACGCACGCCTCGCCGAGGCGTATCCCGGCCTGAGTGTGACGGAGACGGCACCCGGGGAACCACTGCCGCGGGACGCCGGATGGGTGACCGCGGCCGAGCTGGCGGCCGGCGGACCGGCACTCGACGCCTTCCTCGCCTGGGACAACGCGCAGGTACTGCGCGACTACGGCCGACAGGGCCGCCCCGACGTGGTCGCCGGTTTCGGCCTGCACCGCTACGCCTGGCCGGCGTGCCTGCTGTTCACCGTGCCGTGGTTCCTGCACCGCAGGGTGCCACGGCTGGCCGCGGCCGACGTCGCCCACCAGCGCCACCTGGGGCGGATGGCGGTACGGGTCGCCTCGTTCGTCTGCCTCCCGGACGATCCGGCGGCCGCGCAGCACGGGGCTGTGGTCGTCCCGGACGAGGAGGCCCTGCGGGCGGAGCTGCGGTCCGCCGTCGCGGAGCATCTCGGACCCGTCCTCGACGGCTTCCGGCCGCGGGTGCGGCGCGGCAGCCGCGCCCTGTGGGGCATCGTCACGGACGACGTGATCGAAGGCCTCTGGTACATCGCCGGTGTGCTCGGCGAGGAACCGCGCGCGATGCGCGAACTGGACCTGCTCATGCCCGGGACGGCGAAGCCCTACGTGGGCACGCCCGCCTTCCGCGGACTGGCGGGCCCGGGCGGCGAGGCCCTGCAGACCCGCGACCGGGTCACCTGCTGTCTCTTCTACACCCTGCGCCCCGAGGACACCTGCACCACCTGCCCGCGGACCTGCGACGCGGACCGGATCGGCCGGCTCACCGCGACGGCCTGATCCCACGCCACCCGTTCGAGTGAGGATATTCGAACTCAACTCGGCATTCCCATACGACAGTTCGAGTGGATCGCGCCTATTCGCATGCCTGGTCACTCCGTTGGCGTTCTCTTGCCCCGAAACCCCTTGGTAGACCGGTGCCTTCCGCCAATATGGCGCCGGAAAAGCCCCAAGCGATGCAAGGGACACCGCATGAGACTGACCGACATATCGCTGGACTGGCTGCTTCCGGGCGCCGTACTGCTCCTGGGGGTCATGGCGGCGGTGGCGGTGGTCGCGCGCGGCAAGCGCGCCGGTGACCAGACCGCGGCCGACGACAGCTGGGAGCGCACCGAGGAGCGCCGCAGACGCAAGGAAGCCGTCTACGGCATGGCCTCGTACCTGCTGCTGTTCTGCTGCGCCGCGGTGGCGGCCGCCCTTTCGTTCCACGGCCTGGTGGGCTTCGGCCGGCAGAACCTGAACCTCTCGGGGGGCTGGGAGTACCTGGTCCCGTTCGGTCTCGACGGCGCGGCCATGTTCTGCTCCGTGCTCGCGGTCCGCGAGGCGAGCCACGGCGACGCGGCCCTCGGCTCCCGGCTGTTGGTGTGGATGTTCGCGGGTGCGGCCGCCTGGTTCAACTGGGTGCACGCGCCGCGGGGCATCCACCACGCCGGGGCCCCGCAGTTCTTCGCCGGCATGTCCCTCTCGGCCGCGGTGCTCTTCGACCGCGCACTCAAGCAGACCCGCCGGGCCGCCCTGCGCGAACAGGGCCTGGTGCCGCGCCCGCTGCCGCAGATCCGCGTCGTCCGCTGGCTTCGGGCGCCTCGCGAGACCTTCGGCGCCTGGTCACTGATGCTGCTGGAAGGCGTGCGCTCACTGGACGAAGCAGTCGAGGAGGTGCGGGAGGACCGGCGCGAGAAGATCCGGACCAAGATGCAGCGACGCGAGCAGCAGAAGCTGGACCGCGCGAGGATAAGGGCCATCAACCGGCAGCACCGGGCGTGGCCCCGGGCCCGCGGCGGCCATCAGGTCGAGGTGGCGCAGGTCGGATCCCCCGCCTCGGCGGCACAGGCCGTGGAGCCCGCCATACCGGAGAAGGCGCAACTGCCCGTACGCCCAAGGCCCTCCCTGCAGGCCCTCTCCCCGGCTGAGCCGGTCACCGTGGACCTCACCGCGGAGGACGACACCCAGGCGCTGCCGAGACTGGACTCACTGGAACGCAAACTGAAGGACCTGGAGCAGCAGTTCGGCTGAAAGCGACGGATGCAGTCACGAGGCGACAGGCCTCGTTCACCGCTCGGGGGTCGACATCACGATGCGGGCCCCCAGTTCAGTTCGAACCAGACGACCTTGCCCGGGCCTTGTCGCCGGACGCCCCACGCGTCGGCCAGGGCCTGGACGAGCATCAACCCCCTGCCGTGCGTACCGTCCTCGGGCGGTTCGTACGGCTTCGGCGTTCCTCCGGTCGAGTCGCCCACCTCCACCCGGAGGGTGGACTCCCCCACGGTCGCGGTGACGACCGCCCCGTGGTCGGTGTGGATCAGTGCGTTGGTCACCAGCTCGCTGGTGAGGAGTTCCGCCACATCGGCGGCCGCTCCGGTGCGCGGCCGGCCCCCCAGTAACTCACGCAGTCCGCGGCGGACATCGGCCACCGCCCGTAAGTCGGCTCTGCCCAGTCGGCGGTGCATACGGCCCTCCTGCTCCTCCCCGGCCTCCGATCCACGGTGCGACCCGTCGGCCGCAGGTCCGGTCCCCCTGTGACGCCCCGTCATGATTCCCACCCGCACTTCGGACCGACCTCCCCCTCGAACAGGCTCACTGGAGATGCATGCCCCGAGTGACGAGCCGCACGCCTCCGAAGCCGTGCCGGTCCGTGCCTGATTCGTCACACTGCGCGGGAAGTGTCATGGCCTGGACGCATTACGCCAATGAGAGCGGGCCACCCGGACCATGCGGCCGACGCCGCCGTCCAGGACGGTCCTGCCGGCGAACAGGGCGTCGGGACGTCGCCTCGTCGGTCTGTACGCCGCGATCCGTCGTGACCTGCCATGGGGAAAGGCCCTCGCCCGGCCACAGGACACGAGCCGCCACCCACTCAACGGTCTGCTTCCCCGAGAGCTCCGGCCGGGGGCGATAGGGGTCAGGGGTGTCCGGTGGATCACGGCCGGGCCCGGCCCGCCTGACACCCCCCTACGCCTCCCAGACGCCGACGGCGGTCCGGTCGTCGGCGTACCCCTTCACCCTGAGCTGGGTGTCGGCGAGGAACGCCGCGAGGCCCGGCGGTTCACCGCCCGACCAGCGCGCGGCGAGTTCCTCGGCGAGGGCGGGCTCGCCGCGCAGCGGCTCCGCGAGGCCCTTGCTGCACAGCAGCAGCGTGTCGCCCGGGCGGGCGACGGAGGCCCGGAACCGGAACGGTTCGGTCGGCGGGGGCGGGCTCTCGATGAACGGAGAGGGATGGCTCGCGACACCGAGGTCCATGGTGAGGCGGTCCCCCTCGGCGGTCTCCTCGGGCGGCGAGCCGTATCCGACGACCGGTCCGCCCTTGAGCGACTCGGGGTCCGGGACGTTCGGTTCGATGTCCTGCCACACTCCGTCCCGCAGCCGGAACAGACCGCCGTCGCCGATGCCGAAGAACACCCGGGTCCGGCATTCCGGGTCGGCGCTGAGCAGCAGACACCGCAGAGAGGCGGTGTACTCGTCCGGTTCCAGGCCGAGTTCGGCCGCACGTGCACGGAGCTGTCCGTAGCCGCGCGCGGTGAGCCGGTGCAGTCCCGACTTGAGATCGCCACGGCGACCGGCCCTGATGTCCTCGGAGAGACGTTCATGACTGCGGCCGACGGCTCCGCCGATCCGACGGCATGCGTCCGCGGCCGCCCGGCGCGCGGTCTCCGTGGCGCGGGCACCCGCCGCCACGGCGACGAGCACGATCGCGCTCTCGCCCTGCCCGAACCGCGCGGTCAGCATCGCGTCGCGACGCGGCTCGCCCCGGTAGCGCGCCGAGTCACCGCGCTGCGACGCCGCACGAAGGGTGTACGAGCCGTAGCGAGCGCCGTCGAGCACCGTGTCCGCGACCAGTCCGGACAGTTCCTCCGGCAGCGAGGCGGGCAGCGCGGTCGGCTCGGGGTCGTACGTCGGCGGCCCGTCCCCCACGTATCCGGTGGACGGACGGGGTGCCCGGGAGGAACCGGAACGTTCCCGGGGGACGGGCGGCCGGGCGTGCGGGGGTGCGGACATGGCGGGGCCTTCCGGGGCGGGCGCGCTTCCGGGCCTGACCGGGCCGCCCTCGGCGGGCGTACGTCCCGGCGCGGACGGGCGCCCCTGATCGGATGCGGACAGAGATGGGGATGGGGATGGGGATGGGGGTGTGGAGTCCGAATCGGACGAGGACGCGGATCCCGATGCGGACGCGGTGCCTTGCGTCGCGGCGGTCCCTGATGGGGACGGCGCCGTGGAGGCTCCAGGAGCGGGTGTCGAGCCCGGTACGGCCGGGCTTCCCGGCGTTCGTTCGACGGGGACGGGCGGGCCGGGCGGGTCCGACGGTAATGCCGGTGTCTGCGCGTACGGGTCCGCCGTGGGCCGACGGGCCGGTGGCACCGAAGGAACGGGCGGTACGGCGGGCCGCGGTGGCACCGCCGGCCGCGACGGGAAGGTCCGCGGGCCCACCGCGGCGGGTCCGGCCTCCCAGGGCGCCCGCTCGACCCCCGTGCCCGACGCCGTGTCGCCCTCGGGCTCCGGACCGTTCGCGGTGGGTGCCCTGCCCGGTGCCCCGCAGGTCGGCGGCGGTCCGGGCCGCGGCGGTACGGGCTGCGGCGCTGCGGGCGGCGTTTGCCCCGACGGCTGTTGAGCGGACTTCGAGTCCTCTGTGTCGTATCGGCCGTGCTCCGACCGAGGCCCGGCGAATGGCGGGGTGTCCGGCTCCGCCGGGTCGACCGCGCCCTTCGCGGAGTCGAAGCGGTCGTCGAGCGTGTCGCCCTCCCCCGCCGCGCCGGTGTCGGGAGTGGTCGTGTCGTACAGCCGGTGCCACCAGTCGTCCTCGGTGGGCTTCTCCCCCTGCTGGCTCATGCCCCTATTGTCCACCGGCAGTGCCGCGCGGAAACGGTGCACGGAAAATCCGAAGGGTCCGCCGGACGGCCCCACCCCCCACGGGAAGGCCGTCCGGCGGACCGGTCGTGGCAGCGCACGCCGTATGCGCCGTCCACGGTCCAGGAGACCGAATTGCCGTAGGCATCGGTCAGTTCACTCTTGAGGGTGACGGTCTTTCCGGTCACATCGGCGTGATCGACGGTGGCTTCCGGGGCTGCCGCGGTCGAGGTCGTGCCGCCCTCGTACGCGTGCGTGGGCTTCGCCACGGTGACCCCGGCGGGATGTGACCGCCTGGCCCGGCGCTCGGGCCGGCCGTCCGGCCGTCGTACGCCGCCAGGAACTTGTCGCCGTACCCCGGCAGGTCATACCGGGCGGACGGAAAGGGCAGGCCCTGGAAGGAGAGGCTTTCGTCGAGTTTCAGCCGGAACCTCCACGTCGTCAAGGTCCCGGCGCAAAGCTTCCGGATGGTGGACACGCGGGGGGAACCCCTTGCTGAATCAGGGGAGTTCAGGTCAGACGTGACCGACCGGGCTTCGCCGCCTGCCGTCCGTTCACCGGACGCCGGAAGGGAACCCTCCGTACGGGCGTGCAGGATCCGGCCACTCGCCCAGGAGGCCGGGCCGAGTGCGTCCGGACTCGCGCACGCCGCACCGCGGCAGCCGACGACGGCCGAAGCCGACCACCGGCCATCGGCCACCGGCCACCGGCTCGGAGCCCCCCGGGTGCTGACGGGGACCCCGTTGACGACCGGCCCCGATGGCTCGCTCTCGCGCCCCCGTCCTCCACGGGTGCCGGTCTCTTCCGATCTCCCTCCACCTCTCGCGCTCTCGCCCGACGCTCCCGCGAACCCCGGCGAGGTGACGGGCGTTCCCCGACGTTAACGCCGTTTGCAATCCTACTCACCGGCGTCCGGCCACGCCCCCGATCGGCACCCGCCATCCGGACGTGCGGACAGGCCCGGCGAGCGGCTCGTCACGAACCGCCGCGCCGATTCCCGAGGACATGCCCGGCCGTTCCACCGACCACCTGGACCAGGCCGCGCGGCCCGGGTGACATGCCCGACGACCCGACGACGGCGACGGGCACGGGACCCGCAGCCCCACCTGCACCGGGGCCCCGAGAGGTGGGCCGCCGGCCCGTTCTCCGCCAGTACTCCACCGGCCCTCACGACGCCCGCCCAGGCCTCGGAGGAGACTATCTGACGCTTCGTCAAAAAGATTTGTTTGCGGAGGCGATGAACGAAACCGGGTGGGCCGTCCGTATGAAGGAGCGGACGCGTCCCCTCCCGGTCCCCCCTCGGAGTCCGGAGCAAGTCCCGATTCCCCCGCAGAGAGGCGAAGAGTTGAGCCACAGGCGAATACCCAAGCGGAAAGCCATTCTCGCTGGAGCCGGGGCGGTGGGCATCGCCGCAGCGGCCATCCTGCTGCCGAATGCCAACGCCTCTCAGTCCGGGTCCGCGGACGGTCAGGACAACCCCGAAAAGATGAGTGCCGCGGCCGCGGCGCAGCGCCTCCAGCAGCTGGGCAAGCAGCTCGGCGACTCCTACGGCGGCGCGTTCTACGATTCGGCGAAGCAACAGCTCGTCGTCAATGTCGCGGGCGATGACGACAAGGCGCAGGACCGGGTCAGGCGTGCGGGTGCGGTCCCCCGCGCCGTGCAGAACAGCATGGCCTCGCTGAATTCCGCGACGCAGACCCTGTCCCGCAAGGCGACCGTTCCCGGAACTGCCTGGGCGGTCGACCCCAGGACCAACCAGGTCCTCGTCACAGCGGACCGCACGGTCACCGGCGCCCGCTGGGACAAGGTCGAGTCCGCGGTCCAGGCGCTGGGGGACGGCGTGGCCCGCATCCAGAAGTCGAAGGGCGAGTTCAAGCCCCTCGTCGAGGGCGGTGACGCCATCTTCGGCGGCGGCTCGCGCTGCTCCCTCGGGTTCAACGTCACGACGCAGAACGGACAGCCCGGTTTCCTCACGGCGGGTCACTGCGGTGTCGCCGCCCAGAAGTGGTCGGACTCCCAGAACGGTGCGCCCATCGGCACGGTGCAGGAGGCGGTGTTCCCCGGACAGGGCGACTTCGCTCTCGTCACGTACGACGATCCGGGCACCCAGGCCGCGAGCGCCGTCGACGTGGGCAACGGACAGCTCGTGGAGATCAAGCAGGCGGCCGACGCGGCCGTCGGCCAGCAGGTGTTCCGGATGGGCAGCACCACCGGTCTCCGCGACGGCCAGGTCACGGGTCTCAACGCCACGGTGAACTACCCGGAGGGCACGGTCACCGGGCTCATCCAGACCAACGTCTGTGCCGAGCCCGGCGACAGCGGCGGCGCCCTGTTCACCAGGGACGGGAACGCGGTGGGCCTCACGTCGGGCGGCAGCGGCGACTGCACCGCCGGCGGTGAGACCTTCTTCCAGCCCGTGACGACCGCGCTGCAGGCCGTGGGCGCCCGGATCGGCGCGGGCGGCAACGGCGGTGCCGCGAACGCCGGTGCCGGCAACAACGGCGGCCTGGCCAACGCGGGTGCCGGTAACGGCGACGGCGCGAACGCGGGCGCCGGTGACAACGGCGGTGCCGCGAACGCCGGTAACGGTGACGGCGCAAACGCAGGCGCCGGTGACGATGGCGCCGCCGCGAACGCCGGTGCCGGCGACGCCGGTGCGGGCGCCCCCGGCAATGACGCAGGCGACCCGGCGAACGGAGCCGGGCAGCACAACTGAGACGGCAGTCGGCAGCCGGCGCGCCGGCCCGGACACCGCCTGGTGTCCGGGCCGGCGCCGTCATACCGCCGTGCCGGCCGGCCATGGGCAGAACGGCTCAACCCCCACCCCGGCCATGTGTCCGGACGCCTCACCATCCACTGTGACGTGTGCGGCCACCGCGCTTGGCCTCGCCCATGGCGCGGCCGAGCGCGGCCTTCTGCTGCCAGTCGCGGCGGATCTCCGCCCGGAGGCGGGCGTCGGTCTTGGCGACGATGCGCTGGTTCTCGCGCAGCAGCTTGCGGTAGCTGTCGAGACGACGCTCGGGCAGCGCGCCGTCGTCGACTGCGGCGAGCACGGCACAGCCGGGTTCCGCCTGGTGGGCGCAGTCGTGGAAGCGGCAGTCCGCTGCGATTTCCTCGATCTCGGAGAAGACCTGTCCGACGCCGGTGCCGGCGTCCCACAGGCCGACGCCCCGGAGTCCGGGGGTGTCGATGAGGGCGCCGCCGCCGGGCAGGGCCAGCAGGTTACGGGTGGTGGTGGTGTGCCGGCCCTTGCCGTCGACGTCACGGGTGGCCTGGACCTCCATGACGTCATCGCCGAGGAGGGCGTTGGCGAGGGTGGACTTGCCGGCGCCCGACTGGCCGAGCAGTACGCTGGTGCCGCCGGCGAGCGCGCCGGACAGGACGTCGATGCCCTCGCCGGTGGCCGAGCTGACGGCCAGGACCACGACACCGGGCGCGCTGGTCTCCACGTCCTGGACGAGGTGGGACAGGGTGACCGGGTCGGGCACCAGGTCGGCCTTGGTGAGGACGACGACCGGCTGTGCGCCGCTCTCCCAGGAGTCCGCCGCGTTATGCAGCAGTGCCTCACCGTTCGAGCTGGACATGGCGAGCACCAGGAACCGCTCGATCCGCCCGAGGTCCAGTTCGACCGCGAGCGACACACAGATGACGACGTAATCGATGTTAGTGGCCAGGACTTGGCCCTCGGAACGCTTCGATGACGTAGACCGCACGAAGGCCGTCCGGCGAGGCAGCAGCGTCCGCACGTACAGCGGGTCGCTGCCCTCGGGATCGACCGCGACCCAGTCCCCCGTGCATACGACCTTCATCGGGTCACGGGGGACGACGAACTCGGTGTCGGCGCGGACGGTGCCGACTGGGGTGATGACGTCGCACAGGCCACGGTCGACCCGAGCGACGCGGCCAGGCAGGAGACCCTGCTCGGCGTAGGGAGCGAACTCGGCTTCCCAGCCCTCGTCCCAGCCGTAGACGGCGAGAGGGTGCGATGAAACGGAAGAAGCCGAAAGGAAAGAGGAAGACAAGGGGTGACCCTTCACAAGGGTGGCCCCGGCACCGCGCTCACTGGCGCGGGAGAAGCGGAGAGGTCAGCCGGAGGCCACGGAAGTGGACTGAATGAACTTCCGGATGCGGGCAGCGCCCATCTCAACGACAGCCATCGGTCACACCTCCCAAACAGGTCAAGTCACCCCGGCAATGTGGGGCTACCGCTCGAACAGCCTCGACCCTAGAGGTACATGGGCCCATGACGCCATCGAATTATGACAACCCATGTTCACGTCCTCGGGGCACGGGTCATGCCATGCCGTAGAGCGTCTGTAGGTCGACCAGTCGGATATCCGGGTCGGCCTGTGCGGCCGCGTATGCCTTGTCGTTGAAGCCTGCGCCGCTGAAACACATGAGTCGGGTACCGGTGGTGTCGTAGCGTCCCGCCTGGGTGATGAGGTCGCGGATGTGCTGGAGGCGCTCGATGTGGGCGATGCCCATGGTGTCGTTCCACTTGGCCTCGCCGATGGCCAGGAGCGGTGGCTTGGAACCGTCGGCGATGCCGATGACCGCCACGTCCACTTCGTGTCCGATGCGGGCCTTCGGATCGTGCACCACTCCGTGCCCGACCCGGGCGGGCAGACCTCCGATCAGTTCTGGGTCGGCGTGGTGCAGCGCCCAATCGCGGCAGACCTGTTCGAAATGAGGGCCGAGGACGTTACTCGTGAAGCGGCGGCGGCTGGCCTGCCAGACCCGAGCTGCGCTGCCGGGGCGTTCCAGCTGGTCCCAGACGGGTCGCATGATGGCGTGATAGAAGCCGATCAGCGGTTCGGCGATGCGGTAGGTGGGGCGGTTGTCGCGGAAGGCGTCGGCATCTCGGTGCAGCAGACCGGCGTCTTCGAGGACGTTGATGGGGTGTGCGATGTCGGTGGCCTTGCGTTCCAGGTACCCGGCCATACCTCCGCGGGTGGCGTTGCCGTCGGCGACCGCGGCCAGTACGGACAGGTACAGGGCGGTGTCCCGCAGGTCGGGCTCTTCCGCGAGCAGATAGCGGGCCTCACGGAACAGAGGGGTCTCTGGGTTGAGGACGGTGCGGACGACCCAGTCGTCGAAGTCGTCGGCGCCGTTCGGAGTGTCGCCGCGGGCGAATTCCCGTCGGTACGCAGGTGTGCCGCCGACAATCGCGTTGACCTGCAGGGCCAGGCGCGGGTCTGTGATGTTCCAGAATTCGGCGGCCAGGCGGTGGTCGAGAGGGCGGACGACCAACTCCAGCCCTGCCCGGCCTCGCAGGGGGGCATTGCCGGACAGCAGCCTGCCCATGAACGACAGCGCCGAGCCGCACAGCAGTAGCCGGGTGCGGGAGCCGCTGCGCTGGTCGCGCAGGGTTCGCAGCGCCTCCTGGATGATCGAGGGGAGCTCCGGATTCGCCTTGGCAAGGTATGGGAACTCGTCGATCACGACGGGTACGGGCCGCTCGGTGCCCAGCGCGAGGAGCGCGTCGGCAGCCTCGGCCCAGTCGGCGAAGTGGTACGGACTGGCAGGTCGCACATGCGCGGTGAGCGCGGCGCTGATACGCCGCAGGGACTCGGCATCGGCGGCCTCGGTCGCGCCGAAGTAGAACCCGCCTGCGGCGCGGCAGGCCGCGTCGAGCAAGAAGGTCTTGCCCTGTCGGCGCCGCCCGGAGACCACACCGAGCGTCGCGCCAGGCTGTTCATCTTCGACGAACCGTGTCAGCGCCGACCATTCGTAGTCGCGGTCGAACATCTCAACGGGCTTGTCCATGCTCCACCCTATAAGTAGAATCACACATCTATAAACTGTACCCCTACATCAACGATCGCTGCAGCTGCCGGATGGCCGGGTTTCCGTGAGCCGGAGTCTGCTTGACTTGCGGACGGCCACCGACGCAAGCCGGCCGGGAGAGACGCACGCCAGTGGAGTTCAGGCTGTGTCGAGTGGACGGCGACCGGTGCGGCTCGCCACACCGCGCATGCGCATGCTGGGCGGTGCAACGACCCCGATCCCCTTTCGGCACGAGGCCGCATGGAGACGGCTGGGCCTCTTCCGGTCGACGACGCGCTCGGCCCCCCGATCGGCCCGGTTGCGGCCTGGAAGCAGCGCAAGCATGTGCCAGAGTGGAGGAGTGAGACAGGAGAGGGTGGCCTGTCATGTCCACACACTTCGATCCCCACAGTTCGGCCATGGCCCACTCCGTCCCCATCGACCGGCGGAGCGAGGAGTACGCGGACCTCTTTGGGCAGGCCCCGGTGATCTTCGCTGCTCTCAGTGGCCCGAGACACCTGCTGGAAGTGGCGAACTCGGCATTCTTCGAGGCCGTGGGGTGCGACCGCGGGCGCGTCGGCGAGCCGGTCGGAGAGGTGATTCCGGAACTGGTTCCGCAGGGCGTCCTCGCCCGGCTCGACGAGGTCTACGACACCGGCGTCGCATACCGGGCCCGGGACGGGCGGCTGATGCTGGGAGAGCCGGGTAGGCAGCGGGAGGGGTTCTTCGACTTCACCTACGAGCCCCGTTGGGACGAGGCCGGCCGCATCGACGGGGTCGTGGTGATCGCGGTCGAGACCACCGCGTACCACGACGCGCATCTCCTGGCCTCGGAGCAGCGCGTGCTGCTGGAGCAGATCGCACGTGACGCCCCTCTCACCGAGATCCTCGACGGCATGGCCACGGCGATCGAAGAGCTCTCCCCGGACATGATCGTCTCGGTACTGCTCGTCGATCCCGACGGACAGCGCCTGCGGCACGGCACCGCCCCGCGCCTGCCCGACTTCTACAACGAGGCGATCGACGGGACACCCATCGGCGAGGGTGTCGGCTCGTGCGGCACGGCCGCCTTCCGGCACGAACCCGTGATCGTCACGGACATCGCCACCGACCCCCTGTGGAAGGACTACCGAGACCTGGCGCTGCGGGCCGGAGTCGCGGCGTGCTGGTCCACGCCGATCCAGGACACGGACGGCCGGCTGCTGGGCACCTTCGCGATGTATCACCGCACCCCCAAGGCGCCCGCGGACAGGGATGTGACGCTCAGCGTTGTGTTCACGCGCATAGCCGCGCTGGCCATCGAACGCCACCGTGCCGTGGAAGCGAGGCGCGCCGCCCAGGAGCGGGAAAAGGCCGTCCGTGAGGATCTGGCCTTCCTATTGGAAGCAAGCACCGCGATCACGGGCGAGACACACTATTCGGAGAGCCTGCAGTGCCTGGCCAGGCTGACTGTTCCGGCCCTGGCGCCGCTGTGTGCCGTCCATGTGGTCGAGCACGGCCGGACCCGCCGCATCGCCGTCGCCGCCTCGACGCGGGACGGGGAACAGCTCCTCTCCTCCCCCGCGCTGTGCGACGACGTGGACGCCGCCGTCGCCCGCGTACTGGCCTCCGGCACCATCGAGACGGCCCATACGAGCAGCCCCTGCGCGCAGCTCGGGGTCACGGGTTACGTGTGCGTGCCGCTGGCCACCCGGGGCCGTACCTTCGGCACGCTGACGCTCCTGGCCACCTCCCTCACTCTGGACGGCCACACGATCGCCCTGGCCCAGGAACTCGCCCGCCGGGCCGCTTCGAGTGCCGACAACGCCCACCAGTTCACCGACCGCGTCCGGCTGGCCCACGATCTGCAGGCAGGCCTGCTGCCTCCCGAGTTGCCCAGGATTCCCGGCGCGACCTTGGCCGCCTCGTACCATCCGGCCGGTGAAGGACTCGACGTCGGCGGCGACTTCTACGACGTCTTCGCGCTGTCCGGCGACCGCTGGGCGTTCATGATCGGCGATGTGTCGGGGCGCGGCGCACTGGCGGCCACCACCACCGGAATGGTCCGCCACACCGCACGCGCCGCCGCCCGCCTTCTGAACGACCCGGTGGCGGTGGTCGCCGCCATCAACGACGCGTTGACGGCAGGCACCGCCGAAGAGGACCGCTTCGTTTCACTCGTTTACGGCGAACTGCGGCGCTCCGCGTCCCACCTCGCGCTCAACCTGATTCGAGCAGGCCACGTACCGCCCCTCCTGCGCCGGGTCGACGGCACGGTCGAAGAGCTCACGCAACCAGGCCTGCTGTTGGGCATACGTCCCGACCCCGGCTTCTGCCCGTGCCACATCGACCTGCGTCCCGGCGACAGCCTGGTCCTGGTCACCGACGGCATCACCGAGGCTCGTTCCGCCGAGGGCGAATTCTTCGGCGAGGACCGCTTGGCCGACGCGCTCATCGCCAACCGGATCACGACGCCCACCGCCGCCACCCTTATCGAGTCCCTCACCGCCGCGGTCACCACGTTCGCAGGCGATGCCTCCCTCGACGACCGGGCCGCGTTGGTTGTCACCGCCACCTGATGGTCACGATGGCGCAGCAGCCATCGCCGCGCTCACAGCGCGCAGGAGGCAGCGAGGTCAGCCGGAGACAGGGGAGGTGGGGTGGATGAACTCCCGGATACGGGCAGCGCCCGTCACAGGCCGTGCTGGTCGAGGAGCCGCATCAGGTTCCGCCTGCGCTTGTGGCCGGCACGCAGAGCAGCGAGGTACGCGGCGAACTCATCTTCGATGCCCAGGCGGCGATGGCAGTCGCGCATGCTCAGCAGCAGACCGGTCAGTTGCTCGTAGACGGCGTTGCCCGTCTGTTTCATGAGCGGTTCGGCCAGCCGCAGGTAGACCCCGAGCGCGTCGGCGGGACGGACGGTGCGGGCCCGGTCGGCAAGGCGAGCCACTGCCGGTCATGGCCGCCCGTTTCAGCCGCGGCCCGCCAAGCGGCGTCGACGTCGCCGTCGTCGAGCAGGGCATCGACCAGGGCCGGGCCGCCGTACCAGGACGGCGCTCGACCGGCTCTTCCTCGCCACGGCCCCCAAGGGCGCAAAGGTCCCCTCCCATGAGGACGTCGCGACCGCCATCAACATCGCGGCAGGCGAGCGGAGCATCAGCGCCACCTATCTCTGGCAGTTGCGCACCGGCCGGAAGACGAATCCGACCAAGAAGCACCTTGAGGCCCTGGCCAAGTACTTCGGCGTCAGCCCCGCCTACTTCCTCGACGGCGACAAGGCACGGCGCATCGACGAGCAACTCGCCCTGCTCCAGGCGCTCAAGGAAAGCGATGTGCGCAGCATCGCGCTCCGGGCCAACGACCTCTCCGCGTCGAGCCGTCAGACCCTGGCCGGGGTGGTGAGCCAACTCCGGCAGCTCGAAGGGCTGGGAGAGGACCCAGAGCGGCTGGAAAACGACGGAGCGTAGACCGTTGTCCATGTGAGTTCGCTCTAGAGTTGAAGATCCACATCGGGCGGCCACCCGCACGCCGGACTGTGCACCGCGTCCAGCCCTGACCAGGCTCGGACGATCTGGAACGGCGCCGGAACCGGCGCCTCGGTCCGGACGCACGAAGGGTGCCCGCCCTTGATCCAGGGGAGGACCGGTTGAAGGAGCGCACGCTTCGACGGGTGCGCAAGGAGACACTGCTCCTGGCCCTCGCCGTACTCGGCCTCACCCTCGCCACCGCGGCAGTCGGCACGCACCACCCGGATGCCAATTTCCGCAGCCTGGATCTGCGCGACCCGGCGCTCGCGAGCTTCTACCTCATCGCCAGCCTGTACCTCGTCTACGCCCTGAGCATGGCCCTGCGATGGACCTGCGTGTACGCGCGGGCGTCCCAGCGCCCACTGGCGACCGGTCTCTGGATGGCGGCGGCCGGCATCGGCGCCATGGCCGTGTCGTGCGCAATCCGCACGGTGCTGACGGTGGTCCGCTGGCAGGGCGGCACCGTGCCCCGGCCGGTCGTCCTCGGCTCCAGCCTGATCGTCGCGGCGGCGGTGCCGTTGTTCCTCGTCGGCGTCACCTACCCCGGAATCGCCACGCGGCTCGCGGCGCTGCGGCTGCGCCGGCACCACCGCCTGATGTACCACCGGCTCGGGCCGTTGTGGGAACTCCTGCACGAGGCCTACCCCGAAGACGCCCTCGACAGGGTGCGGACCACCCGGTGGCGCGACCGGCTCGACCCCCGCGGCGTCCACCGCCGCTACTACAGGAGGGTCATCGAGTGCCGGGACGGCCTGGTGCGGATCAGCCCGTCACTGGCTCCGGCAGAGGACGGCTCCCCCGCCCGCCCGCAGTCACCCGAGAACCTGGCCGACCAGCTGCACGCCGCACTGCACCGGCTCAAGCAGGGCGAGCCGGTTCCGGCCCAAGCCACCGCCGTCGCCGTACCGCACTCGCAGAGCCTGGAGGACGACGTGCGCCAGCTCGTACGGCTGTCGGACGCACTCGAAGCACGCTCCCGCGCCAGGGACGTACCCACAGACCAAGGGAGCAGCACGACGTGAGCCAGACCCTGATCACAGCACGACGTATCCTGCTCCACCCCGATCGTCCGCGGGTCCCGGACGGCGCCGTCCTCGTCGACGGGGACGTTATCGTCGCCGCCGGAGCCCGCGAAGACGTGCTGCCGCACGCCGAAGCGGACTGCCGGACCGTGGACCTCCCCGACGGCACCACCATACTGCCCGGGCACTGGGACCGGACGGCCAGACCGGCCGGCTGGCGGCGGGCTACCGCGCGGACCTCCTCGTCGTCGACGGCAATCCGCTCGAAACCCTGGACGCCCTGCGCGCCGTACGCCTCGTCCTCGCCGCCGACCGCCCCCACGTCCCGCACCGGGCAGCCCTGCGCACAGCAGCACACTGAAGGCGTCGCGGCCAGGCAGGGTGCCGTCGACGGGTTTGGTGGCGTACGTGGCGACCGCGGTGTGCCCGGCCGCTTTCGCCTGCCGCATCAGTTCGGTCCCCATGAGCTTGTTCCGCTTTGACGGACGCCATCGGTGTGGTGGTCAGGCCGCGAGGGCGGCCTCATAGTCGGCCGGACTGCGGTAGCCGAGGCTGCTGTGCAGCCGCCCCGCATCGGATCGTGCGGGGTGACGAACGCGGTGTCGGCGCGCACGATGCCGTCAGCGGTCATGACGTCGCACTGGCCGCGGACCACGCGGCCGGGCACCAGGCCCTGCTCGGCGTGCGGGGCGAACTCCTCCTCGAAGCGCCCTCCTCGGCGATGACGCCCACCTTGGCCCGGCCGTCACGGGCGGCGTCAATTCTTTTTCCGGGCCTGTGCCGCCTCCGCCGCCTTCCGGACCTCCGCCGTCTTCCGCGCCTCCGCCGTCTCCCGCGCCCCGGTGGGCTTCCGCGCCCCGATGGCTTTCCGCACCCCGGTGGCCTCCCTCGTCGCCGCGGCGCTGTCGAGCAGCATGTCGAGGGCGGTCGGATAGGCGCTGTGGTTCATGGTCGCGACCAGCAGGGGCGCGGTGGCGGCGATGTTCGGGTGGGTGTCCGCGGGCAGCCGGGCGTAGGTGGCCCGCCACACCTCCTCGTCGGCGGCGCGTGCCGCTTCGGGCAGTGCGAGGCTCGCGGCGTCGAGTGCGGCGAAGGCGAGGCTCTGGTCGATGAACGCGTGGTAGATGCGTACGGCGTCGGGGTCGGGGAAGCCCGCGCCGCGCAGCACGCCGAGCACCGTCTCGTCGGCGGCGACCTCGTGGGCGCGGCCGCTGACCCGGCTGGCGGTGAGCACGGCGGCCTCGGGGTGGGCGACGTAGGCGGTGTGGATCCGGAGTCCCAGTTCGCGCAGGTCGGCCCGCCAGTCGCCGGTGGCCCGCCAGCCGCGCATCGCGCGTCCGATGAGCTCGTCGGCGATCGCCAGGGTCAGATCGTCGGTGCCGCGGAAGTACCGGTACAGGCTGCTCGGGTCCGCACCGAGCGCCGTGCCGAGGCGCCGCACGGTGAGCCCTTCGCGCCCGTGTTCGTGGAGCATCCGCAGGGCGGTCTCCACGATGAGCCGCTCGGACAGCACGACGCCCTGCTTGGTCGGCCGTCTGCGCCGCCGGGCCTCCTCCGCTACCACGCGCTCGGCCACGGTCAGCCCCTCTCGTTCGGCCAGCGGTCTTCCGCCAGTGGTCTTCCACCGGTGGCCTTCCGCCAGGTGCTCCGCGGTGCGCCGCCGATGGCCTTCCGCAGGTCGTGCCGCCCGCTCCGGCCGGCCGCCCTTCCCGGTCCCATCGGGCGCATCTTATGTCAACGCCATTGACGTGATGTGGCGGGGCCGCGTTTCCTGGCGTCGCCGAGGGGCGCCGTCCCCGGAGACGAAAGGCATTTCCACCATGCGAGTACTGCTTGTGGGCGCGGGTGGTGTGGGCACCGCGATCACCCGGATCGCCGCCCGCCGCTCCTTCTTCGACCACATGGTCGTCGCCGACTACGACCTGTCCCGCGCGGAGGCGGCGGTGGCCGCCCTGGGCGAGGAGGAGTCCCGGTTCAGTGCGGCGCGGATCGACGCCTCCGACAAGGCCGCCGTGACGGCGCTCCTCGCCGAGGCCCGCTGCGACGTACTGCTCAACGCCACGGACCCGCGGTTCGTGATGCCCCTGTTCGACGCGGCCCTGGCCGCCGGGGCCGACTACCTGGACATGGCCATGTCCCTCTCCTACCCGCACCCCGACCGGCCGCACGAGGCCTGCGGGGTCAAGCTCGGCGACGCGCAGTTCGAGCGTGCCGCGGAGTGGGAGGACGCGGGGAGGCTGGCGCTGGTGGGCGTCGGTGTGGAGCCGGGACTCTCCGACGTCTTCGCCCGCCATGCGGCCGAGGAGCTGTTCGACGACATCGAGGAGATCGGCGTCCGGGACGGAGCCGACCTGAGGGTCGAGGGATACGAGTTCGCACCGTCGTTCTCCATCTGGACGACCATCGAGGAGTGCCTGAACCCGCCGGTGATCTGGGAGAAGGACCGCGGCTGGTTCACCACGCCGCCGTTCAGCGAGCCCGAGGTCTTCGACTTCCCGGAGGGCATCGGCCCGGTCGAGTGCGTCAACGTCGAGCACGAGGAGGTGCTGCTGATCCCCCGGTGGGTGGACGCACGGCGGGTCACCTTCAAGTACGGACTGGGCCAGGAGTTCATCGACACGCTGAAGACGCTGCACAAGCTGGGCCTGGACCGGACGGAGAAGGTGACGCTTCCCGGGGGCGTCGAGGTCTCGCCGCGCGACGTGGTCGCGGCGTGCCTGCCCGACCCGGCGACGCTCGGCGACCGCATGCAGGGGAAGACCTGTGCCGGCACATGGGTGAAGGGCACCAAGGACGGCCGGCCGCGCGAGGTGTACCTGTACCACGTGGTCGACAACCAGTGGTCGATGAAGGAGTACGGCTGCCAGGCCGTGGTCTGGCAGACCGCCGTCAACCCCGTCGTGGCGCTGGAGCTGCTGGCCTCCGGCACCTGGTCCGGCTCCGGCGTCCTCGGCGCGGAGGCGTTCGCACCCCGGCCCTTCCTGGACCTGCTGACCGCGTACGGCTCCCCCTGGGGCCTGCGGGAGCATTGACAACCCGCGATTTCCTCTCCGTTGCGGGGCCGGAGCCATGTCCGACGTATCCGTATCCGACGGATCCGCATCCGGCCCCGACGACCGCGCGGTGCGCACCTCGATGACGAAGTGCGCACCTCGATGACGAAAGGGGGTCGACAGGCCGCCCTTCGAAGGCGTTGACGAGCTGCGTTTCGGCAATGGCGGATCGCCCTTGTGCGGTTCGCCACACACACACATCCCGTCCGCGATGGCGGGGAACTGCGCTACGAGCGTGCCCGGTTGGGGCCGCGCAGCCGTCGAGCGGCTACGGCACGCAGGCGGCCGCCCACGGGGCGCAGCCATGACCGGGCGATGGGCCCACCGAAGCCGGCCGTCCACCCCCCTCGGATGTCACCCCTGGTGAGCATGGGTTCAACTTCCGTAATCCACTGGACCGTTGGGAGAACTCCGGTGTGACGTAGAGCGCGTGAGCATGGCATGATCCCTGCCGTTATTACCTCTGAGTAATGACAGCCACCCCCCCAACTCACATCGCCCGAGGATCAATCGTGCGCATGCTCACCAGGAGAGTCCTGGTCCCCGCTCTGACTGCGATCGCTCTCACCGCGAGCGGATGCTCCACCAGTACCCCCACCGCCGCCGGCCCCAGCGCCCCCGGCAGCACCCCGGCAGCGGCTGCGACCGTCGACGAGAGCCAGGATCTCGACGTCGCCGCGGCGCCGCAGAGCACCTCCACCCCCACGGCCGTCGCCCGTCCCGGTGCCAAGGACGGCAATGCGAAGAAGAGCGCCCTGAAGGTCGCGTCCTTCGACGCCGCCAGCCGACGCGCCGTCATATCCGTGCCCCGCCAGGGCACCGGGGCCTCCGCGCCGGCCACGAAGACACCGTCGGCCGGGAAGCCGTCCGCCTCCGCTCCCACCGGCGCCGCGCCCGTCGCCGTCGGCGACGTCATCGCGAGCGCCCCTGCCCCCGGCGCGCCGCAGGGTCTGCTCGCCAAGGTCACCGAGGTCGTCGGCACGACCGACAAGGGCACCGAGGTCAAGACCGAGCCGGCCACGCTCGGCGCGCTCCTCGACAACGACAAGGCCGACGGCACCGTCGCCGTGGACCCGTCCACCTTCGAGGTCGAACCGCTGCTGAAGGGGGTCAAGTTCTCCTGGGCGAAGACCGGCGGGCTCCGCTTCGGTCCCAACGGCGGGCAGCTGCCGCTGGGCAACCTCCGGCTCGACGTCGGCACCTCGGTCGGCACCGCTCCGGACGCACCCGTGTCCGCCGCCGCGTCCGTGTCCGGCTTCGTGCAGCTGGCGCCGAAGGTCGAGTTCTCGTACGACGGCAGCGCCAACGGCCAGGCGGGCAAGCCCGGACCGGGCGCCGCGTTCCTCGGGATGAGCGGCGACTGGTCCTCCCAGTGGGCGTTCAGGGGCAAGGTCACGGCGGCCGCCAAGCCGGCCCGCATCCCGTTCGCCAAGCTGCACGCCGACCCGGTGATTCAGGTCGGCCCGGTCCCCGTCGTGGTCAACCTCGGCCTCACCCTCTACATCCAGGTCGAGGCGGACGGCAGCATCACCCTGGACGTCGAGCAGGACGTGCGCGGTGACTTCCGCGTCGGCGGCAGCTACAAGCCGTTCAAGGGCTGGACCCCGGTCAGTACCTCCCAGGTGAAGGGCACGCCCGTCCGCGCCACGGTGACCGCCGCGGGCCAGGGCAAGGCCGCCCTCGGCGCCGAGGCGTCGATCGGTCTGTACGGCGCCGTCGGCGTCACGGCGGACTTCGCCCCGTACGTGCGCGGCGAGGGCAAGGCCGTGGCCACCGCGTCCTCCGACGGTTCCGCCTCGGTCGTCGGCAGCTGGCAGGTGCTCGGCGGGTTCGATCTCTCCGGAAACCTCCAGCTCCAGCTGTCGATCTTCGGTACGCCGGTGTTCTCGCACCGCATCCCGCTCGGCAGCCTGAACCGCGAATGGCGCCTCGCCGGCGGCGAGGGCAGCGTCTCCACCGCCAAGTCGCCTTCATCGCCTTCACCTGCTGCCTGATCCGGGTCCGGAAGCCGGGCCCACCACGGCCGAAAGGGCGGTCGTCGCTCCCCCGCCGGGGAGGGGCGTACCGCCCTTCCGGCTTCCCGGCCCCTCTCCCGCCGGGCCCCGGGACACCCTCTAGGCTGCCGGGCGTGAACACCCCACCAGCCAGTTGCTCCTGCTGCGGCGACCCTCTCGCGGACGAGCGGCGCATCGACGTCCGCTTCGGTCTGCCGGACGCGGCCCGTACCGTGCCGGAGGAGTCCTTGCACAGCCCGGGTCCCTCCGCGCTGCTCCGCGTCGACGGCGTCGGCTCGTTCGTCCGCTGTCTGCTCCCCGTCCGGCTGACCGGCGACACCGAGCTGGTCATGGGGACCTGGCTGGAGGTCGACGAGGCCACCCTGCGGCACGCCCACGCGGTGTGGGACGATCCCGCCTACGCCGAGCTGTCCCTGCGGGGGACGCTCGCCAACGCGATCCGTCCCTGGGGCGACGCCCTGCTGGGCGCCGGGGTCACCGCCCGGGTCCGGGACCCGGAGGAACTGCCGTACGTGGCCGAGGGCCACCACCCGACGGCCGTCTGCGTCCTGACGGACACCTGGGACCGCGACCACGTGCTCAGCCGCTTCCCGCATGCGCTTCCCGTCACCGTGCGGACCGACCTGGGCGAGGGCTGGTCCGTGGAACGCACCGCCGGGCTGTCGGGCCGGTTCGCCGACGGCGTGGACCAGTTCGCCGGTCCTGGGCGCAGCGTGGCGATCACCGTGTTCGAGGACGACACGCCCGGACGCGCCCCCGAGGACTTCCTGACCGCGCTGCTCGACGGCTCCCCCGCCGCCCCGCCCGCTCAGCGGCTGACGGAATCCCTGCCGGAGGGGGTGCGCCACGCCTTCTGGCTCACCCCGGACGACCACGGCCGGGCACGTCACGAGCTCTACGGGTTCACGGTGCTCGCCGGCGGGACCGCAGCCGGGGTGTTCTGCAGCCATGAGGCGGCGGAGGACCTCCGGTGGGCCCAGCACGTCTGGCGGTCCCTGGAGGGGAGCGCCGGCACGGACGCCGGGGCCGTGGGGTGACGAGCCGGCCCGCAGCGCACCGTGGGCGGTGCGTCCGCCGGACGGGTCCTCAGGAGGCGCGTCCGTTCTTGTTGCGGTCGCCGGGCGTCCACAGATGGGACGTCACGTCGTCCGGCGGCAGGAAGCGCGACCAGCGCTCGGGGAACTCCGACGGCATGCCCGGGTCGTCGCCGTCCTCCTCGGCGTGCCGGGCGGCCTCCGCGCGGGCGAGGATCGCGGCGGCCTCGGCCTCCCGGACCCGTTCGTTGGCGGCGCGGGCCGCGGCCGTCGCGACGGACGGCCAGACGTGGTCGAGTGCGGCGTTGACGGCGGCCCCGACGAGCACGGCGAAGGCGGAGATGCCGATCCACAGCAGCACGGCGATGGGCGCGGCGAGCGAGCCGTAGATGGTCGGGCCCTCGACGGTGCTGGTCAGGTAGATGCGGAGCAGGAAGCTGCCCAGCACCCACATGGCGAGCGCGACCAGGGCTCCCGGGACGTCCTCGATCCACGGCGACCGTACGGGTACGGACACGTGGTACAGCGTGGTGAGGAACGCGACGGACAGCAGGATCACCACCGGCCAGTACAGGACGCTGACCACTTCCGCGCCGAACGGCAGGAGTTCCACGAGCCGGTCCGGCCCGACCACCGCGAGCGGCAGCACGACCGCGCCGATCACCAGGGCGATCAGGTAGAGCAGGAACGCCAGCAGCCGGGTGGCGACGATGCCGCGGACCCCGTCGAGCCCGTACATGACGGTGATGGTGTCGATGAAGACGTTCACCGCCCGGGAGCCGGACCACAGCGCGATGCCGAAGCCCAGGGAGATCAGGTCGGGCCGGCCGCCCTGGGTGACGTCCTCCAGGAGGGGTCTGGCGACGTCGTTGACGCCGCGGTCGGACAGGACCGTGCCGGCCGCGTGGAGGATGTTCTCCTCGATGCTGGCGACGGTGTGGGTGTTGGTCCAGTCGTCGACGTACCCGAGGAGTCCGAGCAGGCCGAGGAGCAGCGGCGGCAGGGACAGGAGGGTGAAGAAGGCGGCCTCGGCGGCCAGGCCGAGGATGCGGTACTCGATGCAGGAGTTGACGGTGTCCTTCAGGAGCAGCCATGCCAGCTTGCGTTTCGAGACGTGCGGGTAGAGGACCCTGGCCCGATGGATCCGGCCGTGGGGCCGCTCGGGTGTTTCATTTGCAGGCTGCACGTCCTTACCGTATCCGCATGGCAGCCAGCACCCACACAGTGACCAACCAGGTCCCGCCCCTGGTGGGGTACGACGTCTTCGGGTCCGACCGGGCCCTGACGGAGGCGGTCGAGCGGCATGTCGGTCCCGAGCTGATCGACGAGGTCCGGGACGAGCTGACCCTGCTCGGGACGGCCGCCGGTTCCGCGCAGGTGCAGGAGTGGGCGACGCAGGCCAACGACAGCCCGCCGGTCCTGAGGACGCACGACCGGTACGGGAACCGGATCGACGAGGTGGTCTTCCACCCGGCCTGGCACCGGCTGCTCGGCAAGGGCGTCGGCGCGGGCCTGACGAACGCCTGGGGCCGGCCGGCCGGGCACGTGCGCCGGACCGCGGGGTTCCTGGTGTGGTCGCAGGCGGAGGCCGGGCACCTGTGCCCGCTGTCGATGACGCATGCGGCGGTGCCGGCCCTGCGCACCGATCCGGCCCTCGCCGCCGAGTGGGAACCGCGGCTCACCTCGCAGCTCTACGTCCCCGAACTGTGGCCGGCGGCCAGGAAGCCCGGTGCACTGTTCGGGATGGGCATGACCGAGAAGCAGGGCGGCAGCGACGTGCAGGCGAACACCACCCGGGCGGAACCCCTGGCCGCCGCCGGCGAGTACCTGCTGACCGGCCACAAGTGGTTCTGCTCGGCGCCGATGTCGGACGGGTTCCTGGTGCTCGCGCAGGCGCCCGGGGGTACCTCCCGTGCCGGAGGCCGCGGGGGCGGGCTGACCTGCTTCCTCGTGCCGCGGGTGCTGGAGGACGGCACCAGGAACGTGTTCGCGATCCAGCGGCTCAAGAACAAACTGGGCAACCGGTCCAACGCGTCGGGCGAGGTGGAGTTCGACGGGACCTGGGCACGGCGGGTCGGCGAGGAGGGCCGCGGCGTCCGGACGATCATCGGGATGGTGGCGGCGACCCGGCTGGACTGCACGACGGGTTCGGCGGCCCTCATGCGCCAGGCGGTGGCCCAGGCGGTGCACCACTGTGCGTACCGCAGTGCGTTCGGCGGAGTACTGATCGACAAGCCGTTGATGCGGAACGTGCTGGCCGATCTCGCGCTGGAGTCGGAGGCGGCGACGGTGCTCGCGCTCCGGCTGGCGGCGGCGTACGACGCGGGGACGGCCGGCGAGCGGGCGTTCGCCCGGATCGCGGTCCCGGTGGCGAAGTACTGGGTGACCAAGCGCTGCACTCCGGTGGTGGCGGAGGCCCTGGAGTGCCTGGGCGGCAACGGCTACGTGGAGGAATCGGGGCTGCCGCGGCTGCTGCGGGAGTCACCGGTCAACTCGATCTGGGAGGGCTCGGGCAATGTCCAGGCGCTGGACGTGCTGCGGGCGCTGCAGCGGGAGCCCGAGTCGTTGAACGCCTTCCTCCAGGAGGTGGGGCGGGCCCGGGGCGCCGATCACCGGCTGGACGGGGCGATCAGGGACCTGCTGACCGAACTCGCCGATCTGGACGGGATCGAGGCGCGGGCCCGGCGGCTGGTGGAGCGGATGGCCCTGGTGCTCCAGGGAGCGCTGCTGGTCCGCTGGGCACCTCCCGAGGTCGCGGACGCGTTCTGCGCCTCGCGGCTGGGAAGGGACTGGGGCACGGCGTTCGGAACGCTGCCGCACAGCCTGGACCTGGCGTCGGTCGTGGAAAGGGCACGGCCCGGCGTGGAGTGAGCCTGCGGCGGCGCGGCACGAGGGGAGGCGTGACGCGGTGGAGGAGGACCGGAACGTCCGGCGGGGGTGGTGCTGCGCCGACACGGCACCACCCACGCTCGGACCGGACGTCCGGTGCGTCATCACTTTCGTACGCACACGCGGTGGTGCGCGAGGGTTGCAAAGGGTTGCAGCGGTGCGGGGGCGCGGTGCCGTACCGCGGCGGCGGGGGCGGCACGATGGACGGCGGGCCGCCGCCGCGGCGTCGACGGGGAGGAAACGGTGCACGACACGCCACTCGACGTGGCCAGACTGTCCGCGATGGACTCGGTGGAGGCCGCGCGGCTGCTGAAGGGGATCCGTGCCGCGGCACTGACGGGCCGACGGCACAGCCTCGCCCCGCGGGACGACATCCGGGAGTCCTGGCAGCGGATGATCAGCCGCGGCCTCGACCCGGACCGGGACTGCCGTGCCGGGCTGCTGCCGCTGGAGGACGTCGAGCAGCGCCGCCGCGAGTCCCCGCTCGCGGGGGTGCTGCCGGTGCTGCGGGAGGGTCTGGTGTCCATGGCGGACGCCGCCCGGCACATCATGGTCGTCGCGGACGCGGAGGGCCGGATGCTGTGGCGCGAGGGCCATGGCGCGGTGCTGCGGAAGGCCGATTCACACGGCTTCGAGGTGGGCGCCGACTGGAGCGAGGGCGTGGTCGGCACGAACGGGGTGGGGACGGCCCTGGTGACCCGCCGCCCGGTCCAGGTCCACTCGGCCGAGCACTATGTCTCCACCCACCACAACTGGACGTGCGCGGGCGCGCCGGTGGTGGACCCGCGGGACGGCCGGCTGCTGGGCGCCATCGACGTCAGCGGCCCGCTGACCAGCATGCATCCGGCGACGCTGTCACTGGTCACCTCGGTAGCCCGGCTCGCCGAGGCCACGCTCAGGGAACGGCACCAGCGGGACATCGACCGGCTGCGGCAGGTCGCCGCGCCCGTGCTGTGCCGGGTGGCGGGCCGGGCGCTCGTGGTGGACGCGCACGGCTGGACCGCGGCGGTGACCGGGATGCCGCCGGTGCCCCGGCTGGCGCTGCCGAAGGTCTTCCGGGCGGGCCGGGTGTGGCTGCCCTCGCTCGGCATGTGCGAGGTGGAGCCGCTCGCGGGGGGCTGGCTGGTGCGTGCCGCGGAGCAGCCGGGCCGGGAGGCCGCGCCGCGGCGCGTGGTCCTCGATCTCAGCCGGCCGCGGCGCGCGGCGGTGACGGTCTCCGGCGAGGCGGGCAGCTGGACGAAGGAGCTGAGTCCGCGGCACGCCGAGATGCTGTACGTGCTCGCGCTGCGCCGGGACGGGTGCAGCGCGGCCCGGCTCGCCGCGGACCTGTTCGGGGACGCCGGCCGCACGGTGACGGTCCGGGCCGAGATGTCCCGGCTGCGGCACGATCTGGCGGAGGTCCTGGCCCACCGCCCGTACCGGTATGCGGACGACGTCGGTGTGGAGGTGGTGGTCCCGGGCCGCCCGTCCGACCTGCTCCCGGATTCCACGGCGCCGGCGGTGGTGGCGGCGCGGGCGGAGGCGTCACGGCGCCGGTCCCCTTTGTCGGAGGCCGGGCGTGCATGATTCCCTGGCAGGCATGAGCATCGACGTCACCACCTGGTCCCTCCACCAGACCTCGCCGGACGATCTGCGGCCCGCCTCCGTTCCCGCCGGAGACATACGGATCGTGCGCGCCGAGGTGCCCTCGGCCGAGTTCAGCCGGTTCCTGTACACGGCGGTCGGCGGGGACATCCACTGGAAGGACCGGCTGGATCTGCGGTTCGACGAGTGGCAGGAGCTGCTGGAGCGCCCGGGCTCGGAGACGTGGGTGGCGTACGAGAAGGGCACCCCGGCGGGATACGTGGAGCTGGCGGCGCAGGACGAGGGAGTCGTCGAGATCGCGTACTTCGGGCTGATACCGGCCTTCCGCGGCCGCCGCATCGGCGGGCATCTGCTGTCGTACGGAACGGCCCGCGCCTGGGACCTGGCGGAGCGCTGGCCGGGAGTGGGCCCGACGAAGCGGGTGTGGCTGCACACCTGTTCCTTGGACGGGCCGCACGCGATGGACAACTATCTGCGACGGGGATTCTCACTCTTCGAGACGAAGACCGAGGAGATGTCCGAGAGCGAGACGCCCGGACCGTGGCCCGGAGCCCGGTAGTTCCCCGCACCGGCAGGCCCCTCGGGGTGATCGGCGACACAGTGTCCCACGATACGGGACACTCTCGTCCAAATTACGGACAGCAGTGGACCGGCCACGAGTCCCCATGCCAGTCTTCGGTCATGTCTTCAGCTGGAATTGCCTTGGTGAGTCGGCGGCACGTCGACCTCGGCCGCATGTCCAGCGCCATCTGTCCGGCGAGCTGACAGCCACAGCACCGCCGCGATTCCCCCTTTTCCGTCCCCGCGCAACGACGCGCCGCCCGGCGCCCCGCTGTGCCGGTGAGAGCCGCCCTCCTGCAGTCCCGAAGGACGTACCGCCATGGCCGCCACCCCTGAACAGCCCGCATCCGCTGCGTCGCCCCGCCGCAAGGCCGGGCGTCACCGCGGTGAAGGCCAGTGGGCACGTGGGCACTTCACTCCCCTGAACGGCAACGAGCAGTTCAAGAAGGACGACGACGGTCTCAATGTGCGGACACGCATTGAGACGATCTACTCCAAGCGCGGTTTCGACTCCATCGACCCCAACGACCTCCGCGGCCGGATGCGCTGGTGGGGCCTCTACACCCAGCGCAAGCCCGGGATCGACGGCGGCAAGACGGCCGTCCTGGAGCCGGAGGAGCTGGACGACGAGTTCTTCATGCTCCGGGTCCGCATCGACGGCGGCCGGCTGACCACCGAACAGCTGCGGGTCATCGGCGAGATCTCGCAGGAGTTCGCCCGCGGCACCGCCGACATCACCGACCGGCAGAACGTGCAGTACCACTGGATCCGCATCGAGGACGTGCCGGAGATCTGGCGGCGGCTGGAAGCGGTCGGCCTGTCCACCACCGAGGCCTGCGGTGACACCCCCCGCGTGATCCTCGGCTCCCCGGTCGCGGGCATCGCCGAGGACGAGATCATCGACGGCACCCCCGCCGTCGACGAGATCCACCGCCGGGTCGTCGGCAACAAGGCCTTCTCCAACCTGCCGCGCAAGTTCAAGTCCGCGATCTCCGGTTCGCCGCTGCTGGACGTGGCGCACGAGATCAACGACATCGCCTTCGTCGGGGTGAACCACCCCGAGCACGGCCCCGGCTTCGACCTCTGGGTCGGCGGCGGCCTCTCCACCAATCCCCGGATCGGCGTCCGGCTGGGCACCTGGGTGCCGCTGGACGAGGTGCCCGACGTGTACGAGGGCGTCATCTCGATCTTCCGCGACTACGGCTACCGCCGGCTGCGCAACCGCGCCCGGCTGAAGTTCCTCGTCGCCGACTGGGGCGCGGAGAAGTTCCGCCAGGTTCTGGAGGACGAGTACCTGAAGCGCAGGCTGGCCGACGGCCCCGCTCCCGAACAGCCCGTGCAGCAGTGGCGCGACCACGTCGGTGTGCACCGGCAGAAGGACGGCCGTTTCTACGTGGGCTTCGCACCGCGCGTCGGCCGGGTCGACGGCGCCACCCTGACCAAGATCGCCGAGGTGGCGGAGGCGCACGGCTCGTCCCGGCTGCGGACCACGGCCGAGCAGAAGATGCTCGTCCTCGACGTCGAGGAATCCGAGGTCGAGTCGCTGGTCTCGGCACTGGAGTCGCTGGACCTGCGGGTCACCCCCTCGCCGTTCCGGCGCGGCACCATGGCCTGCACCGGTATCGAGTTCTGCAAGCTGGCGATCGTCGAGACCAAGGCCCGCGGCGCGTCGCTGATCGACGAGCTGGAGCGGCGCCTCCCGGAGTTCGACCAGCCGATCACCATCAACATCAACGGCTGCCCCAACGCCTGCGCCCGCATCCAGGTGGCGGACATCGGTCTCAAGGGCCAGCTGGTCATCGACGACGCGGGCAACCAGGTCGAGGGGTACCAGGTGCACCTGGGCGGCGCGCTGGGCCTGGAGGCCGGGTTCGGCCGCAAGGTGCGCGGCCTCAAGGTCACCTCCGCCGAACTGCCCGACTACGTCGAGCGGGTCCTCTCGCGCTACCAGCAGGAACGTCAGGACGGCGAGCGCTTCGCCACCTGGGTCGCGCGCGCATCCGAGGAGGCGCTGTCGTGAGCGAGAGGGCCGTCCCGTTCCACTGCCCGTACTGCGGTGACGAGGACCTGCGGCCGAGCGAGCAGGGTCACGGCGCATGGGAATGCGCCGCGTGCAACCGCGCCTTCCAGCTGAAGTTCCTGGGCCTGCTTGCCCGCGGACTTCGCACCGACGCCACGGGTGGGGACTCGATATGACGACCGTTCGGGAAGACCTCAGGGAACTCGCCGAGCGCGCGGGGCGCGAGCTGGAGGACGCCTCCCCGCTGGAGATCATCGGGTGGGCCGCCGACACGTTCGGCAGCCGCTTCTGCGTCACCTCCTCGATGGAGGACGCGGTGGTCGCACACCTCGCCTCGCGGGTGCGCCCGGGGGTCGACGTGGTGTTCCTGGACACCGGCTACCACTTCCCGGAGACCATCGGGACCCGGGACGCCGTCGAGGCCGTGATGGATGTCAACGTCATCACCCTCACCCCCCGGCAGACCGTGGCCGAACAGGACGCCGAGTACGGCCCGAAGCTGCACGACCGCGACCCGGACCTGTGCTGCAGGCTGCGCAAGGTCCGGCCGCTGGAGGACGGTCTCGCGGACTACGACGCCTGGGCCACCGGCCTGCGCCGCGACGAGTCCCCGACCCGGGCGGACACCCCGGTCGTCGGCTGGGACGAGAAGCGGCGGAAGGTCAAGGTCTCGCCGATCGCCCGCTGGACCCAGGACGACGTGGACGCCTACGTCACCGAGCACGGCGTGCTCACCAACCCGCTGCTGATGGACGGCTACGCCTCGGTCGGCTGCGCCCCCTGCACCCGGCGGGTGCTGGAGGGCGAGGACGCGCGGGCCGGCCGCTGGGCGGGCCGGTCGAAGACCGAGTGCGGACTGCACGGCTGACGGGGGACGACGACGATGACAGAGCTTCAGGAGAATTCGATGAGCGTTGCGGCACAGGGCGCCACCGTGTGGCTGACCGGCCTGCCGAGCGCCGGCAAGACCACCATCGCCTACGAGCTGGCCGGCCGGCTGCGCGCGGAGGGCCACCGGGTGGAGGTGCTCGACGGCGACGAGATCCGCGAGTTCCTCTCCGCGGGCCTCGGCTTCAGCCGCGAGGACCGGCACACCAACGTCCAGCGGATCGGTTTCGTCGCCGAACTGCTGGCGAGCAACGGCGTGAAGGCGCTGGTCCCGGTCATCGCGCCGTACGCGGACAGCCGCGAGGCGGTGCGCAAGCGGCACGAGACCCAGGGCACCGCCTACCTGGAGGTGCACGTCGCCACTCCGGTGGAGGTGTGCTCGGTCCGTGACGTGAAGGGCCTGTACGCCAAGCAGGCGGCCGGCGAGATCAGCGGACTCACCGGCGTCGACGACCCGTACGAGGCACCCGGGACACCGGACCTGCGCATCGAGTCGCACCGGCAGACCGTGCAGGAGTCCGCGGCCGCGCTGCACGCACTGCTCACCGAGAAGGGACTGGCCCGATGACCACCGTCGTGCCCGCCAACGGCACCGTCGACAGCCCCTTCGCGCTGTCCCACCTGGACGCTCTGGAGTCCGAGGCGGTGCACATCTTCCGCGAGGTCGCGGGCGAGTTCGAGCGGCCGGTGATCCTCTTCTCCGGCGGCAAGGACTCCATCGTGATGCTGCACCTGGCACTGAAGGCGTTCGCGCCGGCCCCGGTGCCGTTCGCGCTGCTCCACGTCGACACGGGACACAACTTCCCCGAGGTGATCGACTACCGCGACCGCACGGTGGCCCGGCACAACCTGCGGCTGCATGTCGCCTCGGTGCAGGAGTACATCGACAGCGGCCGGCTGCGCGAGCGCCCCGACGGCACCCGCAACCCCCTGCAGACCGTGCCGCTGACCGAGAAGATCGCCGAGGAGAAGTTCGACGCGGTCTTCGGCGGCGGCCGCCGCGACGAGGAGAAGGCCCGCGCCAAGGAGCGCGTGTTCTCCCTGCGCGACGAGTTCTCCCAGTGGGACCCGCGCCGCCAGCGCCCCGAGCTGTGGGCCCTCTACAACGGCCGGCACGCACCCGGCGAGCACGTCCGCGTGTTCCCGCTGTCGAACTGGACCGAGCTGGACGTCTGGCAGTACATCGCCCGAGAGAAGATCGAACTCCCGGAGATCTACTACGCCCACGAGCGGGAGGTCTTCCTGCGCAACGGCATGTGGCTGACGGCCGGCGAGTGGGGCGGGCCGAAGGACGCCGAGACCACCGAGACCCGTCTGATCCGCTACCGCACCGTCGGCGACATGTCCTGCACCGGCGCCGTCGACTCGGACGCGGTGACGATCGAACAGGTCATCGCCGAGATCGCCGCCTCCCGGCTCACCGAGCGGGGCGCCACCCGGGCCGACGACAAGCTCTCCGAGGCCGCGATGGAAGACCGCAAGCGCGAGGGGTACTTCTAGTCATGTCCAGCACCACCATCGACACCGCCGCCACCTCGCTGCTGCGCTTCGCCACCGCGGGTTCCGTCGACGACGGCAAGTCCACCCTGGTCGGCCGGCTGCTGCACGACTCCAAGTCGGTCCTCGCGGACCAGCTGGAAGCCGTCGAGACGGCGTCCCGCAACCGCGGACAGGACGCCCCGGACCTGGCCCTGCTGACGGACGGCCTGCGCGCCGAACGCGAACAGGGCATCACCATCGACGTCGCCTACCGCTACTTCGCCACCGCGCGACGGCGGTTCATCCTGGCCGACACCCCCGGGCACGTGCAGTACACCCGGAACATGGTCACCGGTGCCTCCACCGCCGAACTGACCGTGATCCTCGTCGACGCGCGCAACGGCGTGGTCGAGCAGACCCGCCGGCACGCCGCCGTCGCCGCGCTGCTGCGCGTCCCGCACGTCGTGCTCGCCGTCAACAAGATGGACCTGGTGGACTACACGGAGCCCGTCTTCGCGTCCATCGCCGCGGAGTTCACCGCGTACGCCGCCTCCCTGGGCATCCCCGAGGTCACCGCGATCCCGATCTCGGCACTGGCCGGCGACAACGTCGTGGAGCCCTCCGCGCACATGGACTGGTACGGCGGCCCCACCGTCCTGGAGCACCTGGAGGGCGTGCCCGTCGGCACCGACCCGTCCGACGACCCGGCCCGCTTCCCCGTCCAGTACGTCATCCGCCCGCAGACCGCCGAACACCCCGACTACCGCGGCTACGCGGGCCGGATCGCCTCCGGCGTGCTGCGCGTCGGCGACCGGGTCGCCGTCCTGCCGTCGGGGCTGACCTCCACGATCACCGGGATCGACGCCCTCGGCCACTCCGTGGACGTCGCCTGGGCGGGGCAGTCCGTGACGGTGCTGCTCGCCGACGACGTCGACATCTCCCGCGGCGACCTCATCGCCCCCACGGACGCGGCCCCGGCGACGACCCAGGACGTCGAAGCCACCGTCTGCCACCTCCACGAGCGTCCGCTGACGGCGGGCGACCGGGTCCTGCTCAAGCACGGCACCCGCACGGTCAAGGCCGTCGTCAAGGATCTCCCCTACAAGATCGACCTCACCCACGACCTGGCGCACCTCGACCGTCCGGGCTCACTGGGCGTCAACGACATCGGCACGGTGGTGCTGCGCACCTCCGAGCCGCTGCCGCTCGACCCGTACGCGGTGTCCCGGCAGACCGGTTCGTTCCTGCTGATCGACCCGGCGGACGGGACCACGCTCACCGCCGGCATGGCGGGCGAGGCGTTCGCGAAGGACCCCTCCGCCGGTCACCCGGACAAGGACGAGGAGTGGGACTTCTGATGACCTGCTTCTACTCGACCTTCGCCAAGGAGGGAGGCCGCGTCGGCAGCGGCGTCCTCGGCAGCGGCACGGGAGGTGTCGGCCGATGTGCGTGATGACGACCGCGCGCATGCCGCGCACCCGGATGCACCACAGAAACCGACGAAGACCCGCCTGCTTCCCGGCCGCGTCACGGAGTTCCCCGTAGGACGTGATCACCGGGCCGACGAGAGGACACCCTCCGTGGCTGCCGCCCGTTCCCCCCTCCCCCGCCATCGCCGCATCGCCGTGGCCTCCGCCCTGCCGTTGCTGATCGGCGCCCTCGCCTCCTGCGGCTACGGTTCCAAGGCCAAGGCCGAGGCGCCGGCCGCTCCCGCGGCGAGCGGCAAGCAGCTCTCCGCCCCCGACGTGAAGATCGGCTACTTCGCCAACGTCACGCACGCCACGGCCCTGGTGGGACTGGGTACCAAGGGGCTGATCCAGCAGGAACTCGGCGGGACCGCCGTGAAGCCGGCGGTGTTCAACGCCGGGCCCGCCGAGATCGAGGCGCTCAACTCCGGTGCGATCGACATCGGCTTCATCGGGCCCTCCCCTTCGATCAACGGCTACACCAAGTCCCGGGGCAAGAGCCTGCGCATCGTCGCCGGCGCCGCGTCCGGCGGCGTCTCGCTCGTCGTCGACCCGAAGAAGATCAAGTCCCTGGACGACCTCAAGGGCAAGAGGATCGCGACCCCGCAGCTCGGCAACACCCAGGACATCGCGCTCCTGAACTACCTGGCGGGGAAGGGCTACAAGGTCGACGCGACCTCCGGCAAGGGGGACGTCTCCATCGCCCGCACCGACAACAAAGTGACCCCGGTCGCCTTCAAGTCGGGTGACATCGACGGTGCCTGGGTGCCCGAGCCCACCGCCTCCAAGCTGGTCGCCGAGGGCGGCAGGGTCCTCCTGGACGAGAAGACCCTCTGGAAGGACGGGAAGTTCGTCATCACGAACGTGATCGTCTCCCAGAGGTTCCTCAAGGAGCACCCGGACGTCGTCGAGGCGGTGCTGCGCGGCACGGTGAAGACCAACGCGTGGATCAAGGCCAACCCCGAGCAGGCCAAGAAGGCCGTCAACGCGGCGCTGGAGAAGGAGACGGGCAAGCCGCTGCCGCCCGAGGTCATCGACCCGGCGTTCGCGAACGTCGAGGTCCTCGACGATCCCCTGGCCTCCACCCTGCGTCTCCAGGCCGAACACGCCGTCAAGGCGGGCCTGCTGAAGGAGCCGGACCTGAAGGGCATCTACGACCTGACGCTCCTCAACAAGGTGCTGAAGGCCGAGGGCCGCCCTGCGGCAGAGGACGCCGGACTCGGCGCGAAGTAAGCAGCGAACCCGTCAGCAGACCGGTCTCCCCCTGCTCCGGGCGGGGGGAGACCACCCACCGAGGAGGTGCGATCATGGTCGACACGCTCACCAAGCCCGTCGAGGCCGAGACCGCGGTGTCCCACGCGGCACGCATCAGCCACGTCTCCAAGTCCTTCGGCCGCCCGGGCGCGCAGCAGCTCGTCCTGGACGACATCAGCATCGACGTCGCCCCCGGCGAGTTCGTCACCCTCCTCGGGGCCTCCGGCTGCGGAAAGTCGACGCTGCTCAACCTGGTCGCCGGCCTCGACCGGCCCACCTCCGGGGAGATCGACGTCCCCGGCGGCCGTCCGGCCCTGATGTTCCAGGAGCACGCGCTGTTCCCCTGGCTGACCGCCGGCAAGAACATCGAGCTGGCCCTGAGGATGCGGGGCGTGCCCAAGGCCGAACGGCGCCCGGAGGCCGAGCGGCTGCTGGAGCTCGTACGGCTCAAGGGGGCGTACGGGAAGCGGGTGCACGAGCTGTCCGGCGGCATGCGCCAGCGCGTGGCGATGGCCCGGGCCATCGCCCAGACCAGCCGGCTGCTGCTGATGGACGAGCCGTTCGCCGCCCTCGACGCCATCACCCGTGACGTGCTGCACGACGAACTGACCCGGATCTGGCGGGAGACCAACCTCTCGGTCCTCTTCGTCACCCACAACGTGCGCGAAGCCGTACGCCTCGCCCAGCGGGTCGTGCTGTTGTCGTCGCGGCCGGGCCGTATCGCCCGGGAATGGAGAGTCGACATCCCGCAGCCGCGCCGGATCGAGGATTCCGCGGTCGCCGATCTCTCCGTCGAAATCACCGAACACCTGCGGGGGGAGATCCGACGACATGGCCAGCACTGACACCAGGCAGCAGTCGGCAGACGGCGCACCGGACCAGCTCGCGGGGCTGGAGGCGGGCCTGGACGCCTTGGAGACCCGGACCGCCCAGCGCACCCCGCTGGGGAAGGTCCTGCTGTCCAAGGCCCTCCCGCCCGTCGTGGCCGTCGCACTGGTGCTGGTCGCCTGGCAGCTCGCCTACCACTTCGAGGTGAAGGAGCACTATCTGCTCCCCAGCCCCGCGGACGTGGGCCGCAGCATCCAGGAGAAGTGGCTCGACGGCACCCTGCTCGGCTTCGTGTGGACGAGCGTGTCCCGCGGCGCCCTCGGATTCCTCGTCTCGCTCGCCGTGGGCACCCCCCTGGGTCTGCTCGTGGCCAGGGTGAAGGTCGTGCGCGCCGCGATCGGACCGATCCTGTCGGGGCTCCAGTCGCTGCCGTCCGTCGCCTGGGTGCCTGCCGCGATCATCTGGTTCGGCCTGACCGACGCCACAATCTACGCGGTGGTCCTGCTCGGTGCCGTGCCGTCGATCGCCAACGGACTCGTCGCGGGCGTCGACCAGATACCCCCGCTGTACCTGCGGGCGGGGCGCGTCATCGGGGCGACCGGCCTGCACGGTGTGCGGCACGTGCTGCTCCCCGCGGCGCTGCCCGGCTACCTCGCCGGCCTGAAGCAGGGCTGGGCGTTCTCCTGGCGCTCGCTGATGGCGGCCGAGCTCATCGTGAACGCGGCGGACCTGGGGGTGGGCCTCGGCCAGCTCCTGGAGCAGGGCCGGGAACTCCAGGACATGTCCTGGGTGCTCAGCGCGATCCTGCTCATCCTCGTCGTCGGCATCGGGATCGAACTGCTGCTGTTCGCCCCGCTGGAGCGGCGCGTCCTGCGCAGCCGCGGTCTCCTCGTGAGGAGCTGACGTCCCGTGCGCGCCGCCTTCCCCGAGCCCCCGCTGCTGATCATCGCCCACGGCAGTCGCGACCCGCGCCACGCGGCGACGGTGCACGCCCTGACCCGGCAGGTCCGGTCGCTGCGGCCGGGACTGCGGGTGTCGACGGCGTTCCTCGACTTCAACGCGCCGTCCGTGCCACAGGTCCTGGAGCGGATGGCGGCCGACGGCGTACGGGAGGTGGTGGCGCTCCCGCTGCTGCTCACCCGGGCCTTCCACGCCAAGGCCGACATCCCGTCGCTGCTGGACGAGGCGCGTGTCCGCCACCCCTCGCTGCGCATCCGGCAGGCGGACGTCCTCGGCCCCTCCCCGCTGCTGCTGTCCGCCCTGGACCGCCGGCTGTACGAGGCGGGGCTGACACCGGCCGACAAGGCCTCGACCGGACTGGTCCTGGCCTCGGCCGGATCCTCGGACCCGGAGGCGATCGCAGTGATCGCTGAAATCGCGCGGGAGTGGCGGCACACCGGTTGGTGCGCCGTGCGGCCTGCGTTCGCCTCCGCTTCCCTTCCCCGCACCGAGGACGCGGTGCGGGAGCTGCGCGCCGAGGGCGTCCGCCGGGTCGCGGTGGCGCCCTATGTGATCGCGCCGGGCTTCCTGCCCGACCGGATCGTCCGCGGCGCGCTGGAGGCGCAGGCGGACGTCGTCTCCGACGTCCTGGGCGACACCCCCGAGGTGGCGGGGCTGGTGCTGCGCCGGTGGGCCGCCGTGTGCGAGTCCCGCACGGCGGCGTTCGCCGACGCGGCGTAGCGGCGTCCGTCGGCTTCAGTCCCGGCGACTTCAGGCCCGGCGACTTCAGGCCCGTCGGCTTCAGTCCCGGCGACTTCAGGCCCGGGTCATCCGCACGAGGGCGTCGACGGTGTTCCAGTTGCGGGCGGTTGCCTGGATCCCCTTGACCACGGCGGGCCGTGCGAGCGCCTCGGCGAGCTTGGACCGGCCGAGACCGTCGGGCGCGTACAGATAGAGCACCCGGTCACCGAGCCGGAACTCCTCCGGCAGGAACGTCTCCGGATCGACGGAGGCGAAGCGTCCGGGGCCGACGGGCTCGGAGTAGAAGACGGCGTGGAGCTGCCTGCCCTCGAGCTCGGCCGCGGGGAAGGGGCAGGCGTCCGCCACCGCGCGGAGATACGCGCCGGTGCGCACCAGACAGGCGACGGGGAAGCCGAAGCGCTCCTCCACCGCGCGTTCCAGTGCGGCGGCGAGGGCGTCCTCGTCGTCATCGGTGCTGCTGGTGAAGACGGCGTTCCCGCTGTTGAGATACGTGCGGACGCCCGTGTGCCCGAGCCCGGAGAGCAGGCCGCGCAGCTCGGCCATCGGGACCTTCTTCGCCCCGCCCACGTTGATGCCCCGGAGCAGCGCCGCGTACGTCGTCGTCATGCGGTCAGCCTACGTGGGACGCACGGAGCCGCCCGGCTCCGCGGGGGGCCGGGCGGCGGGGTGCGGGATTGCGGCCGTCGTGTCCCGTGGGGGGTGACACGACGGCCGCCGTCAGGGAACGGGTCCCGTTACTCGACGATCTTGAGCAGCTTGTTCGGGGTGCCCGCGCTGGGGTTCGAGATCTTGTCGGGGGTGGCGCCCTCGACGAGCGCGCCGGCGACCTGGGCAGGGGTGGCGTCCTGGTGGGCGCCCAGGTAGACGGCCGCGGCTCCGACGACGTGCGGCGTCGCCATGGAGGTGCCGGAGATGGTCTTGGTGGCGTCGTCGCTGTCCTTCCAGGCCGACGTGATGTCGGAGCCCGGGGCGTACAGGTCCACGATCGAACCGAAGTTGGAGAAGTCCGACTGGGCGTCCTCCTTGGTGCTGGAGGCGACGGTGATGGCCTCCGGCACCCGGGCGGGAGAGCCCTGTCCCGCGTCGGTGGACTCGTTGCCCGCGGCGACGCCGAAGGTGATGCCGGAGGCGATGGCCTTGGAGACGGCCGCGTCGAGCGCCGGGTCGGCACCGCCGCCGAGGCTCATGTTGGCGACGGAGGGGCCCTTGTGGTTCTGGGTGACCCAGTCGATGCCGGCGACGACCTGCTCGGTGGTGCCCGAGCCGCTGTCGTCGAGCACGCGGACCGCGACGATCTTGGCCTTCTTGGCGACACCGTGCGCGGCACCGGCGATGGTGCCGGCGACGTGCGTACCGTGGCCGTTGCCGTCGTCGGCGTTGTCGTCGTTGTCGATGGCGTCGAAGCCGTGGCTGGCACGGCCCTCGAAGTCCTTGTGGGTGACGCGGACACCGGTGTCGATGACGTACGCGGTGACACCCTCGCCGGCGCTGTCCGGGTAGGTGTACTTGTCGTCGCCCGCGGTGTCGGCCTGGTCCACACGGTCGAGGCCCCAGGACGGCGGGTTCTCCTGGGTCTCGTTGATGTGGAACTTCTTGTTCTGGACGACGGTCCCGACGGCGGGGTCGGCGGCGAGACGCCTGGCCTCGGTCTCGGTGAGGCCGCTGACGGAGAAGCCGTTGATGTCCGACGCGTAGTTGTGGTGGAGCTTGCCGCCGTACTTGTCGGCGAGTCCGCGCTTGGCGGCCTTGGAAGCCTGCTCGTCGAGCATGACGATGTAGCTGCCGTTGATCGAGCCCTTGGCGCCGAGCCCGAAGACCGTGCCCTCGGCAGGCGGAGTTGCGTCGGCGAAGGGCGAAATGAGGAAGGTCACGCCGCCGACAGCCGTCGCCGTGGATATCGCCACGGTGAGCTTGAGCCTGCTTGCACGCTTGTGATTGGCCATGAAGAGGGATCTCCTCGTCAATCCGGTGGGGGGTTTGCTCCCCGGAATACGGAACTCGGGAAGCTGATACGAAACCCTGTCCGATTGACGCGACCAGTTCAACCGTCTTTCGGGCACTGTGAGATGTACAACAAGCCCTCACATGTCCAAATCGCCAGCTCAGGACGCCATTTGAAGGGGGGTGAGCAAAAGTGAAAGGTCAGTGATTGTCATCCTCACCGAGCCTTCACCATGCGGAAGTAAACCTTCCAACCGGCCATCACCTCTTTCCGGAGGCCGACTTGTCGACTGCGAACGCGAATACGCCAGCGGAAAGAGGCATTCCGGCCACCGGCCGGCACCGCCTGCGGAACCTGATCCAAAGGCCGGTCCGGGTACTCGGCCTGCCGGGCCCCTTCACTTGCGCCCCCTGCCGCACGACTTCAGGGAACCCGGTGCAGGGGCCGGAGGTTTCCATTCGGACAGGGGTGAACGGCCGGTACGGCACCCCGGATGCGAGACTGGGCCGGTTCGCCACGCCTCACCGGGAGACAACGGATGGACGAGACACGGGCCCGCGCGGTACTGGTCGGGGCGGGACTGGATCCGGACGCGGAGCTGCTGGCCCTCGGCGAGAACGCGGTGTTCGCGGCCGGCCCGCTCGTGATGAAGGTGGGCAGGGACGCCACCTTGCTGGAACGCGCCCGGCGAGAACTCGCCGTCGCCGCATGGCTGGCGGAATCCGGCGTCCCCACGGTCCGGGCCGCCGAGCCGGAACCACGGCTCGTTTCCGGGCACCCGGTGACCCTCTGGCACCGGCTGCCGGACGCCGTCCGGCCCGCGGAACCACAGGACCTTGCCGCTCTGCTGCGGCAGGTGCACCGGCTGCCCCCACCCGCCTTCGGCCTCCCGCCCCGGGACCTGCTCGGCGGAGTCGAGCGCTGGCTGCGGCTCGCCGGTGACGCGATCGACCCGGCGGACGCGGCCTATCTGCGCGAGCGCCGTGCCGGGTTCGCGACGGCCGCGGCGGCACTGGTGCCGCATCTGCCGCCCGGCCCCGTCCACGGAGACGCGCTCCCCCGCAATGTGCACGTGGGCCCCGACGGTCCCGTACTGGTCGACCTGGAGACCTTCTCCGTGGACCTCCGGGAGCACGACCTCGTGGTGATGGCCCTGTCCCGTGACCGCTACGGGCTGCCTCCCGAGGCGTACGACGCGTTCACCGCGGCATACGGCTGGGACGTCCGTACGTGGGACGGCTGTGCCGTGCTGCGCGGGGCCAGGGAGACGGCGAGCTGCGCCTGGGTCGCCCAGCACGCGCCGACGAACCCCGCGGCGCTCGCGGAGTTCCGCCGCCGGGTGGCCGCCCTCCGGGACGGCGACCCACGGGTCCGCTGGTACGCCTTCTGACGGGGCACACCGCGTCTCCACGCGTTCTCGGGCCCTGACGTGGCACCACCGCGTCCCCACGCGTTCTCGGGGCCTGAGGGCATCCCGCCCGCGGCGCGGGCACACCGGGGGCGGGGAGGAACCCGCCGAGGGCGGACCGGAGGCCGGTCGGCCGGTCCGCCGGCCCGTCATCCGGTCAGCGCCGCGCGCTCATGTCCGGATTAGCCTGCTTACCGCCCTTGTAGCGGGCTCGTAGGCGAGCCCGTTCCCCGTTCCCCGTTCCCCGTATCCGCGCCGAGGCGTCAGCGCGGGCGGGGGATGACCGGCCACGCCGTCTCGACGACCGCGGCGGGGTCGGCCGTGCGCCGCAGATAGGCCTGGAGCGAGGCCGACTGTTCGGCCGCCGCGCGTATCTGGAGGTCGTGGAGGTCCGCCAGCGGCATCGTGCCGACGGGCCGGTGCTGCTCCCCCATGCGGCGTACGACACGGGCGGCGGCCAACGCGTCCGCCCTCGCGTCGTGGGCACCGTCGAGCGGTACGCCGTAGTGGGCGCACAGGGCCTGGAGGGCACGCTTGCCCTTCCGGTACTTGTCGACGTGCTTGTCGATCACCAGGGGGTCGATGACGGGCGAGGGCACCTCGCCCAGTCGCTCGCCGACCGAGGCGAGCCCGTACCGCCGGCACTCGCGGTCCAGCAGCGACAGGTCGTAGCGTGCGTTCATCACCACCAGCGGTGTCCCCGAGCCCAGCACCCCGGCGACGGCCCCGGTGATCTCCTCGACGGCGGTGGCGGCCGGGGCTCCGTGCTCACGGGCGTGAGCGGTGGAGATGCCGTGTATCGCCGAAGCCTCCTCGGGTATGGCCACCCCCGGGTCGAGCAGCCAGGTGCGCTCCGTCGGGACGGTGCCGTCGGGCTCCACCCGCACGACCGCCGCCGTGACGATGCGGTCGGTCTCGACGTCGGTCCCGGTGGTCTCCAGATCGAAGGCCACCAACGGCCCGCTGATCCAGCTCATCGCACGGCCCCCGCTCCGACGCGCGCCTCGCGACGCGGATCGGTGCCGTACGTCTCCAGGCCGAAGCCGGCAGGTGTCCCCTGGTGCCGGGTCATCGTTCCCTCCCCTTCGTGGTGCGTTCCCCCGTGTGACGACCACCCTCGCACGGGCCACTGACAACGCCCTCAGGAGACGGGGCGGGAGTCCGCCCAGACGGACTCGAATTCCTCCCGGTACACCGAGAAGAGTCCGTGATCTGCGTCCTGGCCGGATCTGACCACCGGACGGCGGCCGCCCCGCAGCACCAGCACGGGTGCCTCCATGCCGCGTGCCCTGCGCAGATAGGACTGGACGACGGCCAGGCCGTCGGGGCCGTCGCCGTCCACGAGGTAGGCGGTGAAGCGGGGGGTCTCGTCGAAGACCTGGATCTCGAAGGCGCCGGGGTCGCGCAGCATCGCGCGCACCCGCCGCATGTGCAGGATGTTCATCTCCACCGAGCGGCTCAGTTCGCCCTTCTTCAGACCGAGTTCGCGCTCGCGCCGCTTGACCGCGCTGCTCGCCGGGTTGAGGAAGAGCAGCCGCACCCGGCAGCCGGTCCCGGCGAGCCGGACGAGCCGGCGCCCGGAGTAGTTCTGCACCAGGAGGTTCAGACCGATGCCGATCGCGTCGAGCCGGCGCGCACCGCCGAAGAGGTCCTCTGCGGGCAGGTGGCGCTGGAGCCGCACCCGGTCGGGGTGGACGCCGACCACGTCGGCGTACCGGTCGCCGACGAGGTCCTCGACGGCGTCGGTCGGCAGCCGGTGTGCGGACGGCACGGCGGAGCCGCTGCCGAGGATCTCCAGCAGCCGCGCCGAGGCCCGCTCCGCCTGGGCCAGCACGGTCTCGGAGAGGGCACGGTTGCGGGAGACGACGTTGCGGGTCACCTCGAGTTCGTCGAGGACGAGTTCCACCTCGCGGCGGTCGTCGATGTACGGCTCGAAGCAGGGCCAGTGCTGCACCATGAGTTCGCGCAGCTGGGGCAGGGTGAGGAAGCTGAGGACGTTGTCGTCGGCCGGGTCGAGCAGATAGCCCTTGCGCCGGCTGACCTCCCGTATGGCGACGGCGCGCTGCACCCACTCCTGGCCGGCCGGGCCCGCGGCGGCGACCACCCAGTCGTCGCCGTGCACGGGTTCGTACACGGGACGGAGGACCGCCGCCACGACCGCCCGCAGGCGTTGTTCGAGCAGATTCAGCCAGATGTAGGCACGGCCGGCGCGCTGGGCGCGGGTGCGTACCTCACCCCAGGCGTCCGCGCCCCAGTCGAGCTCCGCCCCGATCTCCAGCGGCCGTGCCAGGGAGACCGCTCCGGGCGGGACGTCCGTGGAGTCCTCCCCCTCGTGACCCGAGTCACCAGGAGGCAGCTCCAGCCCTCCCGAGCTCACCCGTACACCGCCTTTCCGACCCCCTTCAACGATCAAGGAAGGGTATCCCGCGAGCGGGGCGCGGTGCAGCCGGATGGGCAGGCTGATCTCTCAACTCTCCTACGGATGCCGCCCGTTCCGCGAGGCGAGATCTGCCGGAGTGAGCGGATTCATAGCGGTTACGTCCCTGGGGCGAGCCGGAATCCCTGCCAGTGCACGGGCATCGGCTGCTGGTCCTCGTCCCGGGCGACATGGTGGAACCCGATGTTGACCCGGACGACGGGGTTGCTCAGCGTCTCCCCGTTCACCCACTTGTCGACGCTCCCGGGGGTACCGCGACCGCAGTCGAGGAAGTCGTCGCCGGCGAACGGGTGAAGCAGCAGGTGGGCCGAAGGGTTCGAGGGCCGTCACCGCACCCGCGGGCCGGCCCTGCGGGCTGCCGGTCGCGAGGTCGACCGTCCGGCTCGACAGCCGGTCCGTGCCGTAGTCGTAGAACCTGACACGGGCCCGGCGCAGCGCCGTGTCCCCTTCGGCGGCGAGCGGTTCCGCCACATTGGTGGCCAGGTGCCGGGGCCCCTGCCCGCCGTCCACGTTCCGGCCGCTCCCCGACTCGTCGGGGTGAGGGCGAGACTCCGGGCCCGGCGCAGTTCGTCGTCGGTGAGCGGGTCGCGGCCCGTCCCGCGCTCCCCCTCGGGCGGCGGTCCGGCGAGCACGCCCGGCGGTGGCGGCGCGGCCCCGCCTCCCCCGTCGCTCCCCGAGCCCCCGGCTCCGTCCGCGACGCCCGCCGCGTTCCCTGCGGCTCGTCGTCCTGCCGGCCCGTCGTCGGCCCCGCTTCACCCGGCAGAGTGACCCCGATCATCGCGGCCGTCCGCGTCACTGCGATGGCCGTACCGGCCACCACCTACCCCAGGTGGCGGCGCACTGTGCCGCGCACGATCCGCCCTCCCTTTCGCGGTCACCCGGTAGGAGGGGCCGAAGTCCTAGGTGGTTGCGCGCTTTTCGGGGAAGATCTGGCGGAAGTGGCCACCGCACCCGGATCGGGATGGAAGAGTCTTGCCTATGCAGGTCTGGCCGGGACAGGCATATCCCCTCGGCGCCAGCTACGACGGCGCCGGCACCAATTTCGCGGTCTTCTCGGAGGCCGCGCACCGTATCGAGCTGTGTCTGCTGCACGACGACGGCTCCGAGACCGCGGTCGAGCTGCGGGAGACCGACGCGTTCGTCCGGCATGCCTATCTGCCGGGTGTGATGCCCGGTCAGCGGTACGGCTTCCGGGTCCACGGCCCGTACGCCCCGGAGCGCGGGCACCGGTGCAATTCCGCGAAACTGCTGCTCGATCCGTACGCACGTGCGATCAGCGGAAAGATGAACTGGGGCGAGGCGGTCTTCGGCTACCACTTCGGGAGACCGGAGTCCCGCAACGACCTCGACTCCGCCCCGCACTGCATGACCTCGGTCGTCGTCAATCCCTACTTCGACTGGGGGGACGACCGACCGCCGCGGACCGACTACCACCGCACGGTGATCTACGAGGCCCATGTGAAGGGCCTGACCATGCTGCACCCCGCCCTCCCCGAGGAGCTGCGGGGCACCTACGCGGGGCTGGCGCACCCGGCGATCATCGGGCATCTGACCGAGCTGGGCGTGACGGCGATCGAGCTGATGCCGGTGCACCAGTTCGTCAACGACCACCGGCTCTCCGACGCGGGACTCGCCAACTACTGGGGCTACAACACGATCGGCTTCTTCGCCCCGCACAACGCGTACGCCTCCTGGGGCGACCGCGGCCAGCAGGTGCTGGAGTTCAAGTCGGCCGTGCGCGCCCTGCACCAGGCCGGCATCGAGGTCATCCTCGACGTGGTCTACAACCACACCGCGGAGGGCAACCACCTGGGCCCCACACTGTCCTTCCGCGGACTGGACAACGCCTCGTACTACCGGCTCGCCGACGACCCCCGGTACTACACGGACACCACCGGCACCGGGAACTCGCTGCTGATGCGGTCCCCGCACGTCCTCCAGCTGATCATGGACTCGCTGCGCTACTGGGTCACCGAGATGCACGTCGACGGCTTCCGCTTCGACCTCGCGGCGACCCTGGCGCGGCAGTTCCACGAGGTGGACCGGCTGTCGTCGTTCTTCGACCTGGTACAGCAGGACCCCGTGGTCAGCCAGGTCAAACTGATCGCCGAGCCGTGGGACCTGGGCGAGGGCGGCTACCAGGTGGGGAACTTCCCGCCGCTGTGGACGGAGTGGAACGGCAAGTACCGGGACACCGTCCGCGATCTGTGGCGGGGCCAGCCCCGCACCCTGGCCGAGTTCGCGTCCCGGCTCACCGGCTCGTCGGACCTGTACCAGGACGACGGGCGCCGGCCCATCGCATCCATCAACTTCGCCACCTGCCACGACGGCTTCACGCTGCACGACCTGGTGTCGTACAACGAGAAGCACAACGAGGCGAACGCCGAGGGCAACCGCGACGGCGAGAACCACAACCGGTCCTGGAACTGCGGCGTCGAGGGGGACACCGACGACCCGGAGATCCTGGAGCTGCGCGCCCGCCAGATGCGCAACTTCATCGCCACCCTGATGCTGTCGCAGGGCGTCCCCATGCTCAGTCACGGCGACGAGTTCGCCCGCAGCCAGCGCGGCAACAACAACGCCTACTGCCAGGACAACGAGACCTCCTGGGTGCACTGGCCGGAACCGGGCACCGAGGGCGAGGAGGGCAGTCTCCTCGAGTTCACCCGGACGATGGTGTGGCTGCGCCGCGACCATCCGGTGTTCCGGCGGCGGCGCTTCTTCCACGGCGGGCCGGTGCAGGACACCCATGACGAGCTCGCGGACATCGCCTGGTTCACCCCCGAGGGCGAGGAGATGACCCAGCGCAACTGGCAGGCAGCGCACGCGCGGGCGCTGTCGGTGTTCCTCAACGGCAACGCGATCTCGGAGCCGGGACCGCGCGGCGAGCGGATCTCGGACGACTCCTTCCTCCTGATGTTCAACGCCAGCGCCGAGGAGCTGGACTTCATGGTGCCCTCGAACCACGGGAAACAGTGGCAGATCGTCGTCGACACCGGCTGCCCGGAGGGCGTCCCGCCGGGCCAGGGCGTCAAAGTCGACGCGGGCGACCGGCTCACCCTGGTCGCGCGCAGCCTGACCGTGCTGCGCCGGCCGGCGTGAGCCGGCGCCCCGGCCGGGCCGGTACGCCGGACGGCCCCCGCCCGCGTTGCCGGGTGACAGAGAACGGCGATCCGCGGGTACGTACGTTCGCATGACTCCCAACGCGACCTACCGGATCCAGCTCCAGCCCGGCTTCCCGTTCTCCGCCGTCGAGCGGGCGGTTCCGTACCTGGCCGCTCTCGGGGTCTCCCATCTGCACCTGTCACCGGTGCTGGAGTCCGTCCCCGGGTCCGGGCACGGCTACGACGTGACCGACCACACCGTGGTGCGGCCCGAGCTGGGCGGCGAGGAGGGACTGCGCCGACTGGCCGGCACGGCCCGTGCGCACGGCCTCGGGCTGGTCCTGGACATCGTCCCGAACCACATGGCGGCCGCTCCCCGCCACAACCGCGCGTTCTGGGAGGTCCTGCGGGAGGGGCCCGCGTCCCCGTACGCGCGCTGGTTCGACATCGACTGGGACGCCGGCGGCGGCAAGGTGCTGCTGCCGGTCCTGGCCGGCCGGATCGGCGACGAACTGGACCGGCTCACCGTCGAGGGGAAGGTCCTCCGGTACGGCGACCACGAGTTCCCGCTGCGGGAGGGCACCGCACGGCTGGAGCTGCCCCGGCTGCTGGACGCCCAGTGGTACCGGCTCTGCTGGTGGCGGCTGGCCCGCACCGAGCTGAACTACCGGCGCTTCTTCACCATCTCCGACCTCATCGGGGTGCGGGTGGAGGAGCCGGAGGTGTTCCTCGCGACCCACGGCAAGGTGCTGGAACTCGTCCGGGACGGTGTGGTGGACGGGCTGCGGATCGACCACCCGGACGGGCTCGCCGACCCCGGGACGTATCTGCGGCGGCTGGCCGGTGCCACGGGCGGGCGCTGGACGGTCGTCGAGAAGATCCTCACCGGCGACGAACGGCTCCCCTCCGACTGGCCCGTCGCCGGCACCACCGGCTATGACGCGCTCCGGCACATCGACGGACTGTTCACCGACCCTGCGGGGGCGGCCCGACTCCTCGGCCACTACCGGGAGTTCACCGGAGCGGATCCGGCGCTCGGCGGGGACTGGGAGACCACCGCCCGGCGCGCCGCCCATCACGTCCTCGACCACGACCTCGCCTCCGAGACCGCCTTCCTGGTCCGCACCGCCCGCCGCATCTGCGCCGCCGACCCCGCCCTGCGCGACCACTCCCCCTGGGCGCTGCGGGCGGCCGTGCGGGAACTGATGGTCCGGATCCCGGTCTACCGTCCCTACCCGCCCACCCCCGGCGGCGGCCCCGGACCGGAGGCCGCGCTCACCCCGGAGGCGGCGGCGGAGGCCCGGGCCTCGTTCGACGTGCCGGAGGAGGCCGACGCCGTGGACGTGGTGCGCGGCCTGGCCCTGGGCGCACCGGGCGACGGACCGGACCGGCTCGCCTTCCGCGCCCGCTTCGCCCAGACCGCGTCCGCGCTGCGCGCGAAGTCGGTCGAGGACATGGCCTTCTACCGGTACGTGCCGCTGCTCTCCGCCAACGAGGTCGGGGGCGATCCGGCCCGGCCCGCCGTGGAACCGGAGGCCTTCCACGGCTTCGCGTCCCGGCTCTCCCGGGACTGGCCCGCCACCGGCACGGTCCTGAGCACCCATGACACCAAGCGCAGCGCCGATGTGCGGGCCGGGGTGGCGGTGCTGTCCGAGTGCCCGGAACGCTGGGCCGGGCTCCTCGACGAGGTGGCGGCCGACGCCGTGGACCGGCGGGTCCAGTGGACGGTCTGGCAGACGGCACTGGGCTTCGGCGTCACGGAACCGGAGCGACTCACGGCCGCCGTCCTGAAGGCCGAACGGGAAGCCGGACTGCACACCGCCTGGACCGAGCCCGACCCCGCCTACGAGCGGGCCCTGACCGATTTCGTCACTGCGGGGCTCGCGGGCACCGCCGGGCGGGCGGTCGCCGCGCTCCGGCGCGAACTGGCCCCGTTCGTCCGGGCCACGGCGCTCGGCGCGGTACTGGTCCAGCTGACCATGCCGGGCGTCCCCGACCTCTACCAGGGCACCGAACTGCCCTTCCACGCACTCGTGGACCCGGACAACCGCCGTCCGTTCCGCTGCGACTCGGAGCGCCTGGAACACCCCGACGAACGCACGGCCCTCATCAGGGCGGCCCTGCTGCTGCGCCGGGAGCGCCCCGGCGCGTTCTCGGCACACGACTCGTACCGGCCGCTGGCGGCCCGCGGCCGGGCGGCGCACCATCTGGTGGCGTACTGCCGCTCGGAGGAGGTCGTCACCGCCGTGACCCGTCTGCCCCTCAGGCTGGCCCGGGCGGGCGGCTGGGACGACACGGAGCTGGAACTGCCCGAGGGCCGCTGGGCCGATGTGCTGGCGCCCGGCCGGGAGTTCCGGGGCGGTACCGCGGTGACCGCGGCGGAGCTCTTCGCGATCCGGCCCGTGGCGCTGCTGAGCAGGGCCGACGTCTGAGGTTGCGGGCCGGACGGCCGGACGGTGACGGCATCGGATCGGCATCGGGCTGACGGGACAACCGGACGAAGCGACGGCGGCGTCGGGAGCGGCGATTGAGCACATCGCCGTGCCGTTGCTGAGTACGGCTACTCGGTCGCCCCGGCGGGCCGCCGCCTACCTTCGTGATCATGTTCGGAAACCAGCAGAGCATCGCACCGGGTCGGCGACGGGTGAAGTCCGTGGGGCGTGTCGTGGCGCTCTGCCTGTTCGCCGGGGTGTCGCTCCTCCTCGTCCTGTTCGTCTGGCGTGTCTGGTACGGCGAGCCGTACGGAGTGGCCGACCCCGACGCAGCGGCGGCACGTGTCGAGGGACACTCCCGTGAGGCCTACGACACGCTCGGGCTGCCGCAGCCGACGGTCATGGACCGCAACTCCCTCGAGCTGAGCCACTCGTGCTACACACGCGGCCTGCGCTACATCACCAACTGGGACCGGCCGGAGCCCGGGGTCGTCAGCCTGGGTCACTCCTGGGGCGTGGTGGAGGTCCCGGAGCGTACCGCCGGCCCCGCACTGCGGCGGCTGCGTGCACGCCTGCTGTCGGAGGGCTGGAAGCTCACCGACGAGGGCGACCGGCGGGGCACCGACTTCGTCGAGCTGGGCTTCCGCGTCGAGCACCCGGCGAGCGGCGACAAGCTCGACGCGCGGTGGAACAGCCACCGGAACGCGCTCTTCGTCGACGTCTACGCGCCGTGTTCCCGGGTGCCGAAGGGGCACGCGGACGAGCTCACCCGGGAACTCACCTGGAATCCGGGGCCGTTCGCCGAGCCCGAGAGCGAGGCGTCCCGGAGCGCGGTGCCGGGGGCCGGAGCGTCCGGGACCGGGACCGCCGGGACCGGAACCGCCGGGAATGGGGCGCCCGATGGCGGGGCGCCCGGTCTCACTGCGCCGCGAGCCGGAAGCTCATCCGGCCGAAGCTGACCTGGTCGCCGTCCTGGACGACGACCGCGCCGGTGACCCGCCGTCCGTTCACACAGGTGCCGTTGGTGGAACCGAGGTCGCGCAGGACCCAGACGCCGCCCTGGTGGCTCAGTTCTGCGTGCACCCGGGAGACCGTCTCATGGCTGAGCCGCAGCCCGTTGCCCGGGTCGCGGCCTATCCGCAGCGCGCCGAGGGCGGGCGTGGGCAGCAGCAGTCTCGGGAGCCGCTCCGTCTGCCAGGCGCGCCGCAGCCGCACGGTGAAGGAGGACGCACCGCGGACGGCCCGGAACAGCGCCCGTGACCAGCTGCGATCGGTCTCCAGGTCGACGGTGAGCGCGGCCAGCTCGTCGGACCGGCGGGCGGTCAGGGCCAGTTCCATGCGCCGCAGGAAGGTGTCGTGCGACAGCTTGCCCTGCGCCGCGCCCTCCCTGAGCACCCCGAGCACACGGTCGCGTTCGGCGTCGGACAGCCGGGCGGGATACGTGTGGGACTCGTAGGAGGACGTCACAGTGGTGATTGTCGGGCCGGGGGACGGGGAGTGTCCAGAAGAGCGCGGACATACAAGATCATATACGGACCTCCGGACACCCGTGCGATCACAACCGGCTTCGAGAAGGGCAGGAGCGGCCCACGGAACCACTGGTCACCCCCGGAATCCTTCGACGCCGGCGGGGACATCGGCGGTTCCGCGGCGGATGGTCCGCCTCCGGCGGAGGATGGGTGCCAGGCTGGGGTCCCGGCCGCAGGACCGGCCGGGCCCGACACGTTTCGACGAGGGGACCGCCGTTGCTTTTCGAGGTGTGGGCACCGGACGCCGGGAAGGTCGCGCTGCGGCCGGAGCCGGCCCTGCACTCCCCGGCCGTCACGCATGCGCTGGCGCGTGATCCGGAACGGGCCGGCTGGTGGACCGCCGACGTCCCGGCGGAGGACGGCGCACGCTACCGTTTCGTGCTCGACGACGGCCCCGCGCTGCCCGATCCCCGCTCGCTCCGGCTGCCGGACGGCCCGGACGGCCCGAGCGCAGTCGTCGACCACTCCGCCTTCGCGTGGCGGCACCCGTGGCCGGGCCGCGGACTGCCGGGCGCGGTGCTCTACGAGCTGCACATCGGTACGTACACCCGGGAGGGGACCTTCGACGCGGCCGCCGAGCGGCTGCCGCACCTGGCCGGGCTGGGCGTCACCCATGTGGAGCTGATGCCGGTGTGCCCCTTCCCCGGCACGCACGGCTGGGGTTACGACGGTGTCGCGCCCTGGGCGGTGCACGAGCCGTACGGCGGACCTGACGGCCTGAAACGGTTCGTCGACGCCGCGCACGAACAGGGACTCGGCGTGGTCCTGGACGTCGTGCACAACCATCTCGGTCCGTCCGGCAACCATCTGCCCGCCTACGGCCCATACTTCACCGACACCCACCCCACCCCGTGGGGCACCGCCGTCAATCTCGACGCCCCGGGCTCGGACGAGGTCCGGGCGTACTTCCGGGACAGCGCCCTGGCCTGGCTGCGCGACTACCGGCTCGACGGGCTGCGCCTAGACGCGGTCCACGCACTGGCCGACACCCGCGCGCTGACGTTCCTGGAGGAACTGTCCGCGGCCGTGGACGACCTCGCGGAAACCCTCGGCCGGCCGCTGTTCCTGATCGCCGAGTCCGACCGGTGCGACCCGCGCACGACGACCCCGCGCGACCGCGGCGGCCTCGGCCTCCACGCACAGTGGAACGACGACTTCCACCACGCGCTGCACACCGCCCTCACCGGTGAGGCGCAGGGCTACTACGCGGACTTCGCCCGCGACCCGTTCGCCGCCCTCGCCAAGACCCTCACGGGCGTCTTCCTCCACGACGGGACCTACTCCGCGTTCCGCGGCCGCACCCACGGCCGGCCCGTGGACCGGGCGACCACGCCCGCGACGCGCTTCCTCGGCTACGCCCAGACCCACGACCAGGTCGGCAACCGGGCCGTCGGCGACCGGCTCGCCGCCGCCCTCTCCCCCGGGCTGCTGGCGTGCGCGGCCGCGCTCGTGCTGACCGGCCCGTTCACCCCCATGCTGTTCATGGGCGAGGAGTGGGGGGCCGGCACCCCCTGGCAGTACTTCACCGACCACACCGACCCCGGTCTGGCGGAAGCCGTGCGCAGCGGCCGGCGCCGGGAGTTCGCGGCGCACGGCTGGGCCGAGGAGGAGGTGCCCGACCCGCAGGACCCGGCCACCCGGCTGCGTTCCTGCCTGGACTGGTCCGAGCCGGACCGGGAACCGCACGCCCGGCTGCTCGACTGGCACCGGACGCTCATCGGGCTGCGCCGCTCCAGGCCCGACCTGACCGACCCGGACCTGACGGCGGTGAAGGTCGCGTACGACGCACGGGCCCGCTGGCTGGCCGTCCGCCGCGGCGACACCAGGATCGTGGTCAATCCGAACACGGAGCCCGCGGAGGTGCGGCTCGGCGCGGGCGGCCGGGTCCTCGCGGCCTGGGAGCCCGTCGATGCCCCGGGCCCGGACGGGATGCTGCGGCTGCCGCCCGAGTCGTGCGCGGTGCTCGGCGAGTGACACGTCCCCCGCGTGCACCGCCCGGCAGTCGTGCCGCGCGGTGCACGCGGGACCGGCGGAGGCGGGCCTACTCCACGACGGCCAGCTCCCGGGACGTGTTGTTGAGGCGGCGTCCCCCGCTCCCGGTCACGGTCACGATGTCCTCGATCCGCACCCCGAACCGGCCCGGCAGGTAGATGCCCGGCTCCACGGAGAAGCACATGCCCGGGACCAGCGGCTGTTCCTCCCCCTCGACCATGTAGGGCGGTTCATGGGTGGTGACGCCGATGCCGTGGCCGGTGCGGTGGATGAAGCGCTCGCCGTACCCGGCGGACTCGATGACCGCCCGGGCCGCCCGGTCCACGTCCTGGCAGGCCGCTCCCGGACGCACGGCGTCGCAGCCCGCCTGCTGGGCGGCGCGCACCACGTCGTGCACGTGCTGTTCCTCGGCCGTGGGCTCTCCGACGTGGACGGTCCGGGAGGTGTCCGAGCCGTAGCCGTCCTTGAGGCCGCCGAAGTCCAGCACGACCATGTCGCCCCGCTCGATCGTCCGGTCGCCGGCCTCGTGGTGCGGGTCGGCGCCGTTGGGCCCGGAGCCGACGATGGTGAAGTCGACCTGCGAATGCCCGAAACGGGTGAGCAGCCCGGCCAGCTCCGCGGCCACCTCGGACTCCGTGCGGCCGGAGAAGCGGACCTTGAGGATCTCCTCGTACGCCGCGTCGGCCGCCGCGCCGGCCGCCGCCAGGCGTTCCAGCTCCCGCTTGTCCTTCACCGCACGCAGCATCGGCAGGGCCGTGGTGAGCGCCGCGTACGAGGTGCCGGGCAGGGCCTGCTGGAGACCGAGCAGATGCATCGCCCAGCCGTTGTCGCTGACCCCGTACCGGCCGGCCGGGTCGAGGAGCGGGGCGGTGACGGCGTACGGGTCCTTGCCGTCGGTCCAGTCGCGCAGGGTCAGCGCCGGGCCGCCCGGGGAGCCCTCGGCGTCCGCCGCCTCCAGGGCCGGGACGACCATGACCGGTTCGCGGCCCGGTACGAGCACCAGCAGCGTGAGGCGTTCGGTCTCCGGGGGGAGGTGGCCGGTGAAGTAGGCCATGTCGGGTCCGGGGGCGACGAGCAGTCCGGTGAGGCCCGCGTCGGCGGCGGCCCCTGCCGCACGGGCCATCCGGGCGCGGTAGTCGTCCGCGGTGAACCGCGCCGGTACGGGGGCGGCGGATACGTCGTCTGCCATGGGTCCTCCTGCCATGTCGTGTCGCTGCTCGGGCTGTTCGGCCGGCCCGTCCGGCCGGACTGCCCGGGGCGGTCCGCCTGGCCCGGCCCTTCGTTACGTCCGTTCGGCATGTACACACATCCGTTCGGTCGGTCCGCCCGTCCGCCCGTCCGCCCGCTCCGTCGACGGTCCCCGCCGTAGCCGGCCCGGCCGGTCACTCGCTGCCGGGGCCCTCGTCGCCTTCCTGCTCCCCGACCAGGCGCTCCAGCAGCTCCTGGAAGTCCTCGCCCACGAGGATCCGCAGTCCCTCCTCGTCCAGTTCGGTGAGCTGCGTCAGTTCGCCGTTCCGCCACCAGTACACGTACGGGCTGATGGCCCCGGGCGCGTCCCGGAACCCGGAGGCGGCGAAGGCCGCCATGGCGTTCAGACTGGGGATCACCCCGGTGTCCCGGATTGCGTGGAACGCCAGCTGGTGACGGAAGGGCAACGCCACCAGTGCGCCGTCCGCGGTGAGTTCGCGTCCGGTGACGTGCCGTACCAGCGCCTCGAGGGCGAGCACGCGGCTCGCGGTGTAGAAGGAGTCGCCGACGACCACCTCGAACGTGAGGCCGCCGTCGCCGGAGACCGTCTCGTGCCCCTCGACGGGCAGCCGCGCCAGATTGCTCAACGCCCTGGCACGCAGATCGGCGACCCGGCCGAGCGGCTCCAGCGCCTCGTCGGTGAGCATCATGACGCTCTCGGGGAGGTCGAGGGCGAGGATCTCGTACAGCCCGGGGGCGAGGTCCCTGGCGTAGCCGAAGGTGTCGCGGTCCATTCCGCTGCCGCTGATCACCCGGGGGTACAGCTGCTCCCTGATCTGCTCGGGCGGGAGGGTGTCCAGGGCGGACGGCGCGTCCATGGCACGCACCACCAGTCCCACGTGGTGCCGGATCAGCTCGGGCCAGGCACGTGGCCCGCGGCGGTCGTGGTGACAGATCGCGGCGAGGTTGCCGAGGCCGAACTGACGGCCGGCGCTGTCCGACACGGAGTCGGAGTAGACCGTCACCTCCAGGCCCAGCTCGGCGAAGGCCTCGCGGACGAGTCTGCGGAACCGCGCGGCCTCGTCCACCGAGAGGTACGCGAACTCCGGGTCCCTCGGCGCATCGCTTCCGTCCCGCTTCGGCCGGCGCCGGAATATCCCCACTTCAGCAGCCTTCCGTTCGCGCGTCGTGGACTTCCGAGAGTACCCACCCGGCGATCACCGCGGGTGGTGCGGGGACGCGGCGCCGGAGTCCGCGTCACTCGGGTCGGCGCGGTCGCGCCGTCCTACTCACCGGCGACCACCAGGTCGGCGCGGGCGCGGCCCGGCGCGATCAGGCGGGCATTGCGTTCGTCCGAGTCGTGGACCCAGCGTTCGGCGACCCGGCGGGGTTTGCCGTGGCGGACGTGGCGGTCCACGAGCCTGGGGATCCGTACGGCGGGGTCGAGGTCCAGGAACCAGACCTCGTCGAGGAGAGTGCGCACGGGCGCCCAGGGCCCCTCGTCGTGCAGCAGGTAGTTCCCTTCGGTGACCACCAGCGGCACGTCCGGCGGTACGGGCACGCTGCCCGCGACCGGTTCCTCCAGGGAACGGTCGAAGGCGGGGGCGTAGACGACCGTGGCGGGCTCGGGGGTGCGGAGCCGGGTGAGGAGCGCGGCGTACCCGGCCGCGTCGAAGGTGTCGGGGGCGCCCTTGCGTTGGGCCCGGCCCAGCCGGGCCAGTTCCGCGCCCGCGAGGTGGAAGCCGTCCATGGGCACGAGGACGGCGAGCCCGTCGAGTCCCGCGACCAGCCGTTCGGCCAGGGTGGACTTCCCGGCGCCCGGCGGTCCGGCGATCCCGAGGATCCGGCGCCGGCCGGGTTCGGCGAGCCGGCGGGCACGGTCGAGCAGCGGCTGGTGGTCCATGGCGGGCATTGTCGCATCGCGTTGCCCCGTTGGCGTTGTACGTATAACGTGAGGGGCATGTCCCATATCGCCCTGGTCACCCTCGTCGTTCACGACTACGACGAGGCCATCGCCTTCTACACCGGTGCGCTCGGGTTCGAGCTGGCCGAGGACACCGACCGGGGAGACGGCTCCCGCTGGGTCGTGGTCCGTCCGCCCGGCGGCGCCGCGGCACTGCTGCTGGCCCGCGCCGCGGACGGGACCCAGCGGGCGAGCATCGGCGCGCAGACCGGCGGCCGGGTCGGCTTCTTCCTGCACACCGGCGACTTCGCCCGCGACCACGCCCGGATGAAGGCCGCGGGCGTCACCTTCCTGGAGGACCCCAGGCACGAGCCGTACGGCACGGTGGCGGTCTTCGAGGACCTGTACGGCAACCGCTGGGACCTGCTCCAGCCCGCGTGACGACCCGCGGGCCGCCGCCGTCCGGGGCGGTCCTCGCCCTCGGCCCACCGGCACCTCGTCGCGGCGTTGACAGCCGGCGCGGACCGCTGCGATCTTGTGTGCGCCGCGGCGAACCGCGTCGGCGGCGTCCGGCACGGCCCGGTCGTCGACGGCGGCCGGGTCATTTGATAGGTCCGCGACGATCCGTATCCCGGCGGTCCGCCGAATCGGAGCGACCGAGGAGGAACGCGTGAGCTCGCCGGAACCGATCGGCCCCCTGCCCGGCCCGACGGTCGGCCCCCACTGGCTCGCGCCCCGGCTGGGCGCGCCCGGCCTGGTGGTGCTCGACGCTTCGGTGGGCGCCCACCGCGGCGCGGAACGGGTGATCCCCGGGGCTCGGGCCTTCGACATCGACGGTGCGCTGTCCGACCACTCGGGGCCGTTGCCCCACACCATGCCCGGCGCCGCGGCGTTCACCGAGGCGGTCCGCGCCCTGGGCGTCGACGACGACAGCACGGTCGTCGTGTACGACGGAGCGGGCGTCTACTCCAGTGCCCGTGCCTGGTGGATGCTGCGGGCCATGGGCTTCGACCGGGCCGCTGTGCTCGACGGCGGACTGCTGGCGTGGGAGGCCGCCGGGCTGCCGGTGCGGAACGACGGTCCCTCGGCCGCCCCCCGGCCCGGCGGTTTCACCGCACGCCCCCGCCCGGGGCTGCTCGTCGGCAAGGGCGAGGTCGCCGCGGCCCTCGCCGACCCGGCCGTGGCCGTCCTCGACGCCCGCTCCCGGGAACGGTTCGCCGGCACGGCCCCCGAGCCCCGCCCCGGACTGCGCGGCGGCCATATGCCCGGGGCGGTGAACCTGCCCTTCGGCGAGCTCCAGAACGAGGGACGGATGCGCCCGGTGCCGGAGCTCCGTGCCGTCTTCTCCGCCCTGGCCGGAGACCGGGAGACGCTGGTGTTCAGCTGCGGATCGGGCGTCACCGCCTGCGTGCTGGCGCTGGGCGCCCACCTGGCGGGCCACCGCGGCCTGTCCGTCTACGACGGATCCTGGAGCGAATGGGGACTCCCGTCGGACCTTCCGGTGGTGACGGGCCCGGACAGCGGCGGCCCACTGCGATGAAGGTCGTGACTGCCGGCCGCCGGACTCAGCCCTCTCCCTCCCCGGTCCACGGGTAGCCCGTCGACGGCAGGTCGTGGCCCAGGCCGGGCATGGTCGGGACGGTCACCCGGCCCGTCGCGGACGCCGTGGCGAAGGACGTGGGCGCCAGGGGTTCCGCGTCGACGAGGAGCGGGCCCACGAGGTCCGCCGGTACGGTCGCGTTGGGGAGCGCCGCGACCAGGTGCGCGGCGGCCAGGGTGGCGACGCCCAGCTCCGGCATGGTGCCGATCTTGACCGCCAGGCCGGCCGCCTCGGCGAGCGCCGCGATCTGACGGGCCCGGTACAGGCCGCCCACCTTGAGGATCTTGATGTTGAGGACGTCGGCGGCGCCCCGACGGACGATCTCCAGCGCGTCGTGCAGCGAGTGCACGCTCTCGTCGGCCATCACCCTCGGCCCGCCCCGCCCGCGCAGCGCCGCGAGGCCGTCGAGGTCCCAGCGGGGCAGGGGCTGTTCGATCAGGTCGAGTCCGGCGTCGGCGAGCCGCCCGACGGCCCCGGCCGCGGTCGACGGGTCGTACCCCTCGTTCGCGTCGAGTGAGAGCTCCACCCCTGCCGGTACGGACGCCCGTACCGCGCGGACGAGTTCGACGTCCTTGTCGGGGTCCTCGCCGCCCTTGACCTTGATGTGGACGAAGCCCCGCCGGGCGTACTCGGCCGCCTCCTCTGCCATCTGCTCACGGGTGCCGAGGCCGACCACCCAGGCGGTCGGCACCTCGGCCCGTACGCACCCGCCCAGCAGCAGGTGCACCGGCCAGCCCGAGGACAGTCCCGCCACGTCGTACAGCGCCAGGTCCAGGGCGGCCTTGGCGAGCCGCTGCCCGCGGATCGCCGCGTCCATGACCGCGTGGGCGCCGGCGATGTCCCGCGGGTCGCGGGCGACCAGCACGGGCGCGAGGTGCTCGGCGAGCGCCGACCGGATCCCGGCGAGGGTCTCGCCGGTGTAGGCGGTCATCGGCGAGACCTCGCCGTACCCGACGGTGCCGTCGGTGGTGCGCACCTCGACGACCAGGCTGACGAGTTCGGGGCTGGCGCCGCTGCTGATGACGAACGGGCGGCGGTAAGGGGCCTTGACGACGTGACTGCGGATCGAGTCGATCTTCAAGCGAGGCTCCTTCGGTTTACGGCCCCGGCCGTAAGGCCCCGGGCCGTCTAGAGGCGTACGCGGTAGACGATGGGCGGACGGCCGGTCCGGCCCTCCTGACGGCTGCCCATGGGGACGGCGACACCGGCGCGTTCCAGCCGCTTGAGGATGCGCCGGGCGGTGCGCTGCTGCACGGCGAGGTGCTCGGCGACCAGGTGTGCGGTGATGCCGTGGTCGGCGGCGGTGTCGGCGAGCTCGCGGAGCCGGTCGAGGGTCTGGGCGTTGAGGCCGACTCGCCGGGCCAGCAGCAGTCCGTTGCCGGTTCCGGCAACGGACCGGCCGGGTATGCCGTCCTCGTCGTCCGGAGCGATGACGATGTCGATGTCGTCGGTCATCGACACCACGCCGGCGACCGGCCCGACGGCCCGGGCGCGGTTGACGGCGCGGCGCGCGAGCGCCTCTGCCTCCGCGGCGGTGCGGCCCAGCCCGAACCCGACGTGCGCGGTGTCGTGCCGGGCGGCGAGTTCGTCGAGGAAGGGCAGCCGGGTGAACTGGTCGGTGGCCTTCTCCAGGGTGCCGCGGGTGGTGACCGCCAGGCGCCGCCCGTCGGGCAGGCCCGCCAGGCAGCCGCCCAGCACGGCGAGGTCGGCAGCCAGTTCCTCGTCGGAGGCGGGCAGGTCGATGATGCCGAGCGCGACCTGCGCGTCCCCGCTGAGCGCCCCGATCGCGGCGAGCTCCAGCGCGTGCAGGGTTGCGCGTATGGAGTGCTTGGAGGGGGCGAGCCGGACCGCCTGGGTGTGGTGTTCCAGCTGGTGGTAGGCGGAGCCGAGGCAGGTGAGGGCGACCCGGGCCTGGTGCCGGTCACGGGCCGCGAGGTGGAAGTCCACCAGGTCCTCCGAGGTCACCCCCGGCGCGTACGGCATGACCTGCACGTGCTCGGTCGGGAGCTTGGCCTCCATGAGGGTCTCCAGTACTTCGGCACGGCTCATGGTGTCGATGGAGATCCTCGACACGTCGTGGCCGAGCCGGAGCAGTTCGACGAGCGCCCGCAGCAGGGTGGCCCCGCTGTACGGGACGTACATGGCGGGCCGGTCCAGCAGTCCGGCCTCGGTGGCGATCGCGTGCGGGACGACTCCCGTGAACAGGAACGCGTCGACCCGGGACCCGGCCTCGCGCACCACGTCGGGCGTGTCGTCCTCGTGCCCGTACGGCAGGGCGAGCAGTTGGGCCGAGGCGTTGGGCCCGGCGACCGCGACCACCCGGTCCACCAGGTCTTCGGGGCCTATCACGCCGACCGTGAGGGCCATCGGCCGGTCTCCGTTCCTCGCTGCCGGGATGCCACCGGGATGCCACCGGGGATGCTGCCGGGATGAAAGTCTGGCCGGGAATGGTTTTCGGTCCGGGCCATAACCATGTCGGTGGCGAGGATAGTGCCCCGGCCCGCCCAGGAAAAGGCGGGAACCGGGTGGGAGCTGCCCGGCGCGTGCCCGGGACGGCGTGGCAGCGGCCCGGGACAGGCCCCCGACAGCATGGCAGCGGCCCCGGAACAAGCCCCGACAGCATGGCGGCGGCCCCGGAACAGGCCCGGGCAGTGTGTGGGGCCCGGGGACAGGCCCGGACTGTCAGTCCTGCTCCTTGGCCAGCTCCTCCAGACACGCGACGACGGCCAGCCGCTCGCTCTGCGCGAGGACCGGCCCGTACGGGTCCTGAGCGGCCTCCTCGGGGAGCAGGCCCTCCCAGACCGCGGCCCACAGCATGCGCTGCACATAGCCCTCGATCGGTGTGAGGAACGTGGCCTCGGCGAAGCGGTCGAGCCGGGCGGAGGCCCGGACGAACGCGGAGGCGTCGCCCGCCGTCCAGGCGTCGAGCACCGCGCTGGTCAGCCCGACCCGCGCGGCGGCGATGCCGACGAGCGCCGTGTCGGAACCCCACATCAGGGACGGGCCGAACATCCGGTCCTCGCCGGTGGCCCGCAGGGCACCGCTGTCCTGCGCCGCACGGATGGCGTCCTGGCAGGCCACCGCCCGGTCCAGGGTGGCGATCTTGACACCGAGCGCACCGGGCAGTTCCAGCAGCCGCCGGATCAGCGCGGGGGGGTACGGGTAGCCGCCGCCCTCGTCGTGCAGCAGGAAACCGAGGACGGGCAGCCCGGTCACGACGCCCACCCGCTCGTGGAGCCATACGGCACGGTTCTCGCCGTCGGGCAGCTCGGCGTACCGGGCGATCGGATAGACCATGACGGCGTCGGCGCCCAGTTCCGCGGCCTCGGCGGCCATCGCGACCGTGGCCTCCTCCGCGGCCTCCAGGGACGCTCCGGCGGCCGAACGCGGCACCCCGGCCCCGGCGACGATCGGCACGTCCAGCGTGTCCCGCCACACCGTGAGCACCCTGCGGCGGTCCGCGGCGGACAGATACAGGCCGCGGCCGGTGTGCGCCCAGACCGCCGCTCCCCCGATCCGCCCGGCGGCGATCCGCTCCGCATAGGCGCGGAGCGCGCGCAGGTCGACGGTGCCGATACCGTCCATGGGGGTCAGCACGGCGGGCAGCAGTGTGCCGCGCAGCCGGCCCGCCAGGTCCTCGGTCGTGGACATGCGCCGCCCCTGCCTTCCTCGTTCCGGGGTCCGGGTGCCTTCGGTCGGCGGGCGGCCGTCCTCGACCGCCCGTCACCGTCATCCCGGTCGTGCTGTTTCCGCCGTGCCGTTTCCGCCGTGCTGTTTCCGCCGTCGCGGACACGCTAGCCTTTACGGCCCGGACCGTAAAGGAAGGAAGCCGCGCCATGCGTCTCGGCCTCTACGTCAATCTGTATGCGGACCCGGCGGACCGGCCACGGCTCGCCGACGCGGTGGAACAGGTGCGGCTCGCCGAACAGGCCGGGTTCGCGTGGGTGGTGCTGGGCGAGCGGCACCTGCACCGTCCGGGCTACCACGAGGCGGTCACCTCCCTGGCGTACCTCGCCGCGCACACCGACCGGATCGGCCTTGCGACGGCCGGGCTCATCGCGCCCGTTTACCACCCGGTGTGGCTCGCCGAGACGCTCGCGCACATCGACGTGCTGTCCGGCGGCCGGCTCACGGCCGGGTTCGTCCTCGGCTACCGGCCCGAGGAGTTCACGCTCTACGGCACCGAACCCGCCGAGCGGGTCGCACGGTTCACGGAGTGCCTGGAGCTGGTGACCCGGCTGTGGACCGAGGACGAGGTCACGTACCGCGGCCGGTTCACCTCCCTCGACGGGGCGTTCCTCTCACCCCGTCCGGTGCAGGGCCCACGACCGCGGATCTGGAACGGCGGCCGGGTCCCGGCGGCGCTGGAGCGCACGGCCCGGATGTGCGACGGCTGGACGACGTCGTTCAACGAGCTGGACGGTGAACTGCCCGGCAAGATCGCCGAGTACCGCTCGTACCCGCGGGGGGCGGGCAGCCTCGGCGCGGACGTCATCGTCTGCCGGGAGGGCTACTGCGCGCCGACCACGAAGGAGGCCCGCGCCGCACTGGAACCGCCGCTGCGCGCCCTGTACGACGCCTACGGCGACTGGAAGCGCACCTCCGCGGACGCCGCCCGGTACGCGCAGCAGTGGGACGACATCGCGGCCCGCTCGGTGATCGGCTCACCCGCACAGTGCGCGGAACGGCTGGCGCAGTACGAGGCGATGGGCGCGGACGGCGTGGTGCTGCGGATCCAGCCGCCGGGGATGCCGCAGGCGGACGCGCTGCGCGCCATCGAGGCGTTCGGCGAACTGCTGGGCTGAGCCCCGGTGACGGACCGGCCGAGGCCGGTCCGTCACCGTGCCCCCTTCAGGAAGGCGTTCCGGACCTTGTGCGCGGCCTCCGCGATGTCCGCCATCGCCCGGTCGTCCGCCATCAGCAGTTGCTGCCGGACCCAGACGACGGTGCGGTCCGCCTCGTCGGCGACCGGGCAGTGCGCGGCGGCCGTGTACGGGCCGAGCGCCGCCTCCCGGGCCAGGGAGCGGTATCCGGCGTCGAGGGGGATGCCTTCGGCGGCCATGGCGGCGAGGAACTCTGCTTTGCTGCGGCCTCCGAAGGCCTCCGGGTCGTAGCGGAGCATGGCGAGGTGCCAGGTGTGGCGGGTGGTGCCGACGGGGGCGGGCAGCAGGGTGAGTCCGCCGACGGCCTCCAGTTCCCGGGCCAGGGTCCCGGCCCGGGCGGCACGGTGGTCCAACTGGTCATCAAGTACAGCGAGTTGGGGACGCAGCAGGGCGGCCTGGAACTCGGTCATACGGAGGTTCCAGCCCAGTTCGGGGTGCTCGTACCAGCCGCCCTGGAGCGATCGTCCGACGTTGTGCAGGGACCAGAGGCGTTCGTAGGTGTGGTCGTCGTCGGTGACCACGATGCCGCCCTCACCCGCCGTCATGGCCTTGCTGGACTGGAAGCTGAACACGGCCGCGTCCCCGAGCGACCCGGCCGGACGGCCGTGGCGGGACGCGCCGTGGGCCTGTGCGGCATCCTCGACGACGGCGAGGCCGTGCCGGGATGCGACGGCCGCGAGGGCGTCGGTGTCCACGGGGGCGCCGGCCAGATGGACGGGCATGACGGCCCGGGTGCGGGGTCCCGCGAGCCGGCCGACCGCATCCGGATCGAGGTGCAGAGTGTCCGGCAGTACGTCCGCGAGGAGCGGTGTCGCACCGGCGAGGACGACGGCGGTGGCGCTCGCGACGAACGTGTAGGCGGGCACGATCACTTCGTCGCCCGGACGGACGCCGAGCGCGCGGAGCGCCAGGAACAGCCCGACGGTCCCGTTGACGGTGCAGACCCCGTGGCGGACCCCGACGGTCCCGGCGAAGGCCTCGGCGAAGGCCGCCGTCTCGGTGCCGCTGGTCGCGCCCCAGCGTCCGCTGTCGAGCACCCGGAGCAGCCCCGCGCGCTGCTCCTCGGTGGCGGGCGGCGGCCACTCGGGCCAGGGTTCGGTGCGTACCGGGGTCATGGTGCCCCTTTCTGCGTGCGTTCCAGGATGCGTTCCCGGATCCGGCCGGGCCGGCGGCGCCGGGCGAGGCTCCGGGGCCGCCGCGGGACGTCCGGGGTCCGCGCCGGCCGGCCGTCCGGGGTCCACGGCGGCGGGCCGTTCGGCGGTGTGCCGGCGGCCACCGGCGACCGGCCGTTCGGCGGTGACCGGCCGCCCCGTGACATGCAGCCCTGCAGCACCGGCCGGCCGCTCGGCAGTAACCGGCCACCCCGTGACATGCAGCCCTGCAGCACCGGCCGGCCGCTCGGCAATCGTCGGCTTCACGGGCTCGGTGCCGGCCCCCACGTCATCGCCGTCGTCGGTCACCGCAGGCCCTTCAGCAGGCGTTCCATGGTCCCGTGCAGGATCTGGGCGCGGTCCGGGTCGTCGAGGTCGGCCAGCAGGACGCGGCCGAGGCCCACGCGGAGGTCGAGGAAGACGGCGTCGGATCCGAAGGCGATGCGGTCGGCGCCGGTCTCCGCGACCAGCCGGACGAGGTGCCGGGCGGTCATCCTCGACCCGCAGATCTCCAGCACGAGGTCGGGGGACTTCCCGGCGGCCTCGACGGCGGGTCCGAAGCCTTCGGTCCACAGGCCCGCGTGCCCCATCAGGACCGGCAGCCCCGGGTAGCGGGGGGAGACTGCTGCGAAGAGCGCGGGGTCGGACCAGGGGCTGGCGTACTGGCTGTGGGCGAGAACGATCCGGCCCCGTTCGGCGGCGGCGGTGAAGGCGGGGGCGTACTGCCGGTGGTCGAGGGGCAGTTGGTGGACCTCGGGGTGGAGCTTGGCCCCGACGACGCCGGGGGTGTCGAGGAGGTCGCGGAGCCGGGACGGCCCCTCCGGGTCGTGCGGGTTGAAGACGGCGTAGCCGAGGAGGCGCTCGGGGTGCCGGTCGAGGGCGGTGAGCAGCAGGTCGTTCCCGGCGCGGGCATCGGGTCCCACACCGAGGAGGTGGGAGACGCAGGCGACGTCCACGCCGCAGCGGTCCATGACGGAGACCAGGCTCTCCGCGGAGCCGTCGGTGACGGCGAATGCGGACCAGCGGCCGAGGTGGGCGTGTGCGTCGATGACGTTCATGAAGTCCACGGTGGCGCGGTCACCCCGCCGCCGCGAGCCGCCGCGCATTGCCGCCGGCGATCAGGGCCGTGTCGGTGTCGGGCAGGTCGAGGGTGTCGAGCAGGAAGCGGGGGCCCGCGTCGTCGGTGACGGGGGCGCCGGTGCCGAACAGGACGCGTTCGGCGCCGTACCGGCGGGCGAGCCATTCGACCTGGCCGTGGCCGCAGAGGGTGGAGGTGTCGACGTGCACGTGGGGGTGTTCCTCCAGGAGTTCGGCCAGTTCGCGCAGGATGCGGTAGCCGGTGCCGGTGAGGACTAGCCGCAGCCCGGTGGCGGCCAGGCGGTCGACCTCGTCGGCGCTGACGCATTCGCGGGAGAGCAGTGCGGTGGTGCCGGCGCGGGTGAGCTGCGCGGCGAGGGCGAGACCGTGCCGGCCGGTGAGGTTCCATCCGTGTTCCGCGGGACAGAGCCGGACGAGCCCGCCCTGGCCGGTCCAGTCCCCGGTGCCGAGGGGGCCGGGGACGAGGACGGGTACGGGGCGCAGCCGGGTGCCGTCGAGGCCGTCCAGCGCCGCGTTCCCGTCCCGGGGGTCCCCGTAGAGGGCGTGGGCGTGCACGACGTACGCGGTGTCGATGCGCAGCCGGTCGAGTTCGCGGACCAGCCCGGCGGGGTCGGCGCTGGGCACGTCGTCGTGCGGCACGGGCCCGAGGATCCGGTTGATGTCGGTCACGGTCATGTTCTGTGGGTCACCGTCAGGATTTCAGGCCGGTGGTGGCGATGGAGTCGGTGAGGTAGCGCTGGAGCAGGCCGAAGACGAGCAGGCACGGGAGGACGGTGATGGTGGCGCCGGCCATGATCTGGTTGACCGCGACGTTCTCGCCCTCCAGGGTGGCGAGGCCGACGGTGAGGGTCTGCATCTCGGGGGACTGCCCGATGACGAGCGGCCAGAGGAAGTCGTTCCAGTGCCAGAGGAAGACGAACACGCCGAGCGTGGCGAGGACGGGCGTGATGAGCGGGAGCACGAGACGGCTGTAGATGCGCCACTCGGACGCCCCGTCGATCTTCGCGGCCTCGAAGAGCTCGTCGGGGAGCTGGCGGATGAACTGCCGCATGAGGAAGACGGCCTGGGAGTTGGCGAGGGTGGGCACGATCAGGCCCCAGTAGGTGTTCACCCCTCCCATCTCGGAGACGAGGATGAAGTACGGGATGAGGGTGGCCTGGAACGGGACCATCAGCGTCGCCAGGAACGACCAGAACATCACTTCCCGTCCGGGGAACCTCTTCTTGGCGAAGGCGTATCCGGCCATCGACGAGAGCAGCAGGATCAGGACGACGGACACCAGCGAGTAGACCAGCGAGTTGACGGCCCAGCGGGTGATGTCGGCGCCGGCGAGGACGTCGGAGAAGTTCTGCCAGGTGGCGCGGGTGAGGTCGAGGGCGCCGGGCAGGGTCTTGCCGCCGGGCGGGGCGAACGCGACGAGCACCATCACCACGAACGGGGTCATGGTGACGACGGCGACCAGGACGAGCAGGACGGGCAGGCGCAGCCGGGCCATCAGTCCTCCTGTCCGATGAGGCGGCGCTGGATCAGGGAGAAGACCAGGACAACGAGGAACAGGACCAGTCCGATCGCGCTGGCGTAGCCGAAGTCGAAGAACTTGAAACCCGTGTCGTACAGCAGGTAGACGAGCGAGTAGCTGGCGCGTACGGGGCCGCCGGCCGTCATCACGTACATCGCGTCGAACACCTGGAAGGCGCCGATGGCCTCGATGACGAGGACGAAGAAGAGCACCGGCCGCAGCAGGGGCAGGGTCACCCAGCGGAACCGCTGCCAGCCGCTGGTCCCGTCGATGACGGCGGCCTCGGTGACCTCGCGGGGGATCGACTGGAGTCCGGCGAGCAGGATCAGCATGGAATAGCCGAAGCCCTTCCAGGCCGAGGTGACGGCGATCGACGGCAGCACGAGGGACTCGTCGCCGAGGAAGTCGACGGGGCCGAGGGACACGGCGCCGAGCGCGGCGTCGAGAAGGCCGTCCTCGACGTCGTAGATCCACTTCCAGATGACGGCGGCCAGCACGATGCTGGTGACGTAGGGCAGGAAGAAGACGCCGCGGAAGAGGCCGCGCAGCCAGATCGCGCGGTGCAGCAGCAGGGCGGTGCCGAGGGAGAGGCACACCGTGAGCGGGACGAAGACCAGCGCGTAGAGGGTGGTGACGCGCAGGCTGGACCAGAAGAGGTCGTCGTGGAGCAGCCTGCGGTAGTTCTCCCCGCCGATGAACGTCCATTCACCGCTCAGCCGGTAGTCGGTCAGCGAGAGGAACGCTGCGCCGAACGTCGGCAGGAAGCGGAAGACGATGAAGAGCAGCAGCATCGGTGCGACGAACAGCAGTCCAATGCGGGCCTCGCGGCGGTGGAGGACCGAGCGCCCGGGACGCGCCGGCCCCGGTCCGCCCTGGGGGGCGGCCGGGCCGGCGGGAAGACCGGCGGTCCTCTCGCCGGCCGTGCCCGTCGTCAACGCTGCCGTGCCAGAAGGTCGTCGGCCTGTCCGGCCGCCGCGTCCAGGGCCTCCTTGGGGCTCTTCTTGCCGGTGAGCGCGGCCTGGATCTCGGGGGCGATCAGCGACATCAGCTGGCGGGCGACGGGGCTGGGCTCGCCGGGCGAGGCCTTGGCGAGGGCGGCCTGGAACTCCTTGGCGTACGGGGCGTCGCTGGGCACGACGACGTCGGTGCGCGGCGAGAGGTAGCCGGTGGCCTTGCCGATGCTCTGGATCTGGGCCGGCCGGGTCATGAAGGCGAGGAACTTCTCGGCACCCTTGACGTTGTCGGACTTGGAGTTGATGCCGAGTCCGCCGGGGATGCCGAAGCCGACCTGCTTGACGTTGGTGAGCGGCTCGCCGACGACGACGTTCTCCGGGCCCCATGCCTTGGCCGCGGCCGCCGCGTCGGCGAGCGTGTTGGTGAATCCCATGGCGGCCTGCTGCTTGCCGAGGGCGTGGTCGGCGAAGACGTTGGTGTTGCCGAGGGCGGTCCGGGGGATGCCGTCGGACTTGTAGAGGTCGACCAGGAAGGTGAGGGCGGCGACGCCCTCCGGTCCGTTGAACGCGGCCTTCTTGCGGTCCGGGGAGAAGACCGAGCCGCCCGCCTGCCACAGCAGCGGGTAGAAGTTGAGGTTGAGGGTGGCTTCGTTGCTCGCCGAGTAGTCGAGGGTGGCGACGCCGGCCTGTCTGAACTTGGGTGCCGCAGCCCTGATCTCGTCCCAGGTGGCGGGGGGCTTGGTGATGCCCGCCTTGTCGAGGAGCTTCTTGTTGTACATCGTCGTGGTGACGGTGTGGTAGATCGGGGCCGCGTAGACCTTGCCGTTCTGCGTCATGGCGGCGAGGGCGCCGGGCAGGAACGTGTCCTTGGTGTCCGCGATGGCCGCGTCGACGGGCCGGATGGCACCGTTGCTCAGGTACTGCGGGACCTGGTCGGGGCCGAGCAGCACCACGTCGGGGCCCTTGCCGCTGCCCAGTGCGGTGGCGAGCTTCTCGTCGCGGTTCTCCCAGGGCTGCTGTTCGACGATCAGGTCGGTTCCGGCCTCGGCCTTCTCGAAGTCCTTCTCGATCCGGTCCCAGTAGGCCGTGTTGGCCTTGGGATCCGCGATGACCGGGTACATCCATACGGTGACGCTGTTCGACGCGGAGCCGCTGTCGCCGCCGCAGCCCGTGAGTGCGGAGGCCAGGGCGAGGAGAACGAGCGGACCGGTGGCGCGTGTGAAGCCTGTCTTCATGAGGGCCTCCGGAAGGCCTTGGAGGAAGGTGCGCGGAGCCCGGCTACTTTCGGCCTGGGCCGAAAGTAGCCGCGTGGTTTTGGGCTGTCAATGGGCCGGAGACGTCACCGCGGATCGACCGTGTAGAGCTCCGCTCCGCGGCTGAAATACAGGCGTCCCTCGTGCGCGGTGAGCCTGCGGTGGGCGAAGTTCACGACGAGGGCGGGGTCGCGCTGCGGGAAGAACGGGTCGACCCGGAAGATGAGCGCGCCGTCCACGCTGACGTAGAGCTTGCCGCGGGAGACGACGATCGTGCCGTTGTTGCTCCGGGTGCCCAGCTCCAGACGCTCCACGATCTCGTGGGTGGCGAGATCGACGGCGATCAGCGTGTGCCCGGCCTGCGCCCAGAGCCGGCGGTCGGGCCCGATGGCGACGGCACTGACCGTGCCCACGCCCTCGACCGGCTCGATCTCCCAGAGTTTGGCCTTCGTGTGTGCGTCGTACGCGAAGAGTGCCCCGGTCCGCCGGGTGGGCGGGGTGGTGCTGAGTCCGCCGGCGATGGAGGCACCGCCGTACACCACGCCCTGATAGCCCGTCAGCGCGAGGATCGACTGGTCCTGCACCACGTTGCGGGTGAAGTTCCACTCGCCGGTCTCCGTGTCGTAGATCGCGAGGCCGCCGCCGAGGCGGTTGCCGTCCGGGACGGTTCCCACCGCGATCTTGCCGTCGACCTCGGCCAGGCAGCGGGCGCGTGACTGGAGCTGAGGTCGCAGCGAGAAGATCATCTCGGGGTTGACGGCGGATCCGGGCGGCCCGGGCGAGTACTCGGGGCTGTTCCAGGGTTCGCCGGGCTTGTAGCGGTAGAGCCGGGCCTCGGGGTACTGGCCCAGCCACACGGTGCCGTCGGAGGCGCGCAGAATGGCCTCGATCTGCCCGAAGCGGCGGAACTCCTCACTGCCGTCCGAGGTCTTCACCGTGGCGAGACCGCCGTTGAGGAAGCCGCCCACGTAGATCGACTTCCGCTCGCCGCGCTCCAGCGAGAGGATCTCGACCGGCTCCTTGCGGATCTTGGTGTCGAGGATCTGGTGGGCCCCGGTCGTGGGGTTGTACCGGAACATCTCGCCGCGCCAGAGGGTGCCGACGACGCTCCGCCCCGGATAGTCCGGGAGTCCCAGCTCGGCCCACCCGAGGGAGCGGCAGTTCTGCACCTTCCCGCTGAAGGCGAGCCCGGTGCCGGCGAGCGCTCCGGTCCGCGGATCGTACGTGCGCAGCTCGCCCTTCTGGATGAGGTACACCGAGCCGTCCGGGTCGGGCGACGACACGTGCAGGCCGTGGGCCTCGGGGATCGGCTCCGACCAGGTGCGGGTGGCGAGGTCGAGGACGAACAGCGGGCTGGGCGCCTCCGAACCGATACGGGCGTAGAGGCGGTGGTCGTAGGCGTTGAGGTCGTAGACGGCCTTGCCGACGATGCTGCCGAGTCCGGGCGGCGGAGGCAGCTCGGTGAAGGTGCCGGTCGCCGGGTCGAGTTCGGCGATGTGCGCCTCGGCCTGCGAGCCGGTGTACACCTTGCCGCCCCAGCAGGCGATGCTGCGGACGTAGGTCTGGCTGGGCACGGGCGGGCCGAAGTCCCGGACGGTACCGTTCGCCGGGTCGTAGCGGAAGAGCCTGCCGCCGGGGAAGGTGCCGCCCCAGACCTTGCCGTCGGCGTCGGTGGCGAGGCTCCAGATGAACGTCTGCCCGGCCACCGGGAGGCCCAGGTCCTCGGCGGTGTTCCCGCCGCCAGGGCTCCAGCGGTAGAGGTGGGCGTTGCCGTAGGTGCCGGCGTACACCCCGGACGGCCCGGCCGTCACCGCCCATGAGCCGTCACCTCCCGTCAGGGGTGCGCTGACCAGCAGTTCACCGGTCGCGGGATCGACGGCGTTGAGGTACGCGGGCTTGCCCGTCGACACGTTCCACAGCGCCGCCGCACCGTTCGGTCCCGGTGCGACGGCGCCTCCCAGGAGCAGCACGTCCGCGAGCGGCACTCCCAGCAGTGCGGGTTCGCGCATCAGCGGGCTCCCGGCGGCCTCGGCGCGCGTGGCAGTTATGGGCAGGAGAGAGGCGGAGAGAACTGCGGTCGAGCCGGCGAGGAACGCACGTCGCGTCGCCACAGACGGAACACCTCCAAGGGAAGCGAGTTACGGCACTAGCCGAAAGTGATACGCCGCACCTCATGGGGCGTCAACGGTACCGGCCGGTCCCCTGGTCATTCGGACCGGCACGCGGTCGCCCTCCCGAGTGTCAGCCATCAGGCTGACACGTACACCGATCCTTCCCGCGGTGACGGACCGTCACACGCGCCTGAACAGGGGATACTCCGGTACACGGACGGACGGGCCGGACCGTGGCCGGTCCGGACGTCTTCCGGCTCCGGGTACGGCGTGATAGCGGCACGGCCGGCAGCTTCCGGGCCGGAATCCATCCCCTCGCCGTCCGGAAGTCGCCCCGGGGCGGATCTCCCCCCGTGCGAGCGCGTACGCGAGTTCGTACGGGCCGCGGCGGACGTTGCCGGGCCACCGCTGCCCGATCGTTGAGTCCGGCCAAGGAGTCCTTCGCAGATCGTCGCGTTGATGGGCAGCCGGGAACCAGGAGATCGTTTTCCGGCAGGCAGCAGACGCAACGAAAGATGTGGCCCCGTGACCGCACCCTTCGAACGGCCCGTACACCCACGCACCCGGATCACGACGCACCGGGCACGCGCTGGAAGTCGAGGACGCTCCCCGCGAAGTGGAGCGCAGCACCGGCCGGGAAGTAACCCTCCTGACCGGGGTGCAGGGGCCAGGTCGGGTCATTGCGGCAAGTCCAGTTCCACGCGGACCGTCTTCCCGACGGGTAAGCGGTCGAGCACCGCCCACCGGTCCGCGAGAGCGGCAACGAGCACCAGCCCCCGGCCGCTCTCGGCGCCGGGAAGCGGCACGGCGAGTTCTCCCGGCCCCGGCGGACGGCGCTCGCCGCGCGTGTCGGAGACCTCGATGCGGACGGTTCCCGGAGTGCGGATGATGCACAGCTCGAAGTCCCGGCCCGGTACGCGCCCGTGGGTCACCGCGTTCGCCGCCAGCTCCGCCACGAGCACGGCGACGATGTCGGACGCCTCGGTCCCGTGCGGGATGCCCCAGCCGTCCAGCTGATGGAGCGCGAGATGCCGGGCGAGCCGCGCGCCTCGCGATGTCGAGCTGAATCTCTGCGTGAACACACGTACGGTAACGGCCTGTTGGTCGGTGCTGGGGAGCGTCATGCCCCCAATGTGGCCTGCGCGCGAGCCCTTTCTCCAGGCAGGAGCCGTGTACGCTGCGTCAGCGTACGCGCACGCGGGGTGGACCGTACGCGTAACTGCCCGTGACGATGACCCGGTTGGGAGTGGCGGCGGGGCAGTGCAGGAGTGCGGGAGGTGGCCGACATGACGGACGGTGTGGAGCCGGAGTCCTCGGACAGTCTGAGGACGTTCGGCGCGGTGGTTCAGGCGCTGCGCGAGCACGCAGGTCTCAGCCGGGAGCAGTTCGCGCCGCTGGTGCGGTTCTCCAAGCACACGGTGGCGTCGGTCGAACTGGGGCGTCGCATGCCGGACGACGAGTTCGTGGAGCTCGCGGAAGCCGCCCTGGGCAATACGGGGGCGTTGCGAAGGGCGGCGCTGCATCTGTCGCGGCAGCCGGGGCTGGCGGCATGGTTCCGCCGCTGGGCAAGGCTGGAGGCGGTGGCGCTCAGCCTCTGCACATACGAATGCCGGTTGATTCCGGGCCTGTTGCAGACCGAGGCGTACGCGCGGACGCTCTTCGTCAATCAGCTTCCGCCGCTCGGGGACGAGCAGATCGAGGCTCAGCTGGTGGCGCGGCTTGAACGTCAGCGGCTACTGCGGGAGCGGCCGAACACGGCGTACAGCTTCATCCTCGAAGAGCATCTGCTGCTGCGACGCACGGGCGGGACGCAGGTCACCAGGGACCTCATCGACCACATTCTCGACCTCAACGAGCTGAGGAACATCGAGATTCAAGTCATGCCGCTGGTACGGGAGGACCACGCGGGGCTGCACGGTCCAATGCAGCTGCTGGAGACCCCGGAGAACAAATGGCTCGCCTATTGCGAGGGGCAGGAGAGCGGGCAGCTCATCGCCGACCCCAAAGTGGTCAGCACTCTCCAGATGCGGTATGCCAGGATGCGGTCACAGGCTCTTTCCCTGGACGACTCGGTGAGCCTGCTGCGGCGGATGCGAGGAGAACTATGAACACGACCGAACTGGCCTGGTTCAAGAGCAGCTACAGCAGCAGCGGCTCCGGCGACTGCGTCGAAGTGGCCCTCTCCTGGCACAAGTCCAGCCACAGCAGCGGCTCCGGCGACGACTGCGTCGAGGTCGCCACCTGCCCCACCACCGTCCACGTCCGCGACTCCAAGGACCAGCAGGGGCCCCGGCTCGCCCTCTCCCCCGCCGCCTGGACCGTTTTCGTCTCTTACGCGGCCCAGGCCTGACCCCACCCCGCACGCCCCTACCGCACCACGGGTGATTCCCATCGGCAGTTCCGCCGGCTCGACGCTGACGCGTTGGCTCCGCCTCCGGGGCAAGGATGCGTTTCCCTCCCCGGCTGAAGCCGGGGATACCCACGCAAGACCACGGATGGAGCCGATGCAGTAGCGCTGGGTCCGTCGGGGGTGGGTAGCCCTCACCTTCGAAGACGTGGCCGAGGTGCGAGCCGCACCTCGCGCAACACACCTTGGTCCGGACCACGTCCTTCTGCGTCAGCGACTGCTCGCGCCGGATCTCCGCGAGCCCTCTGCGTCACTCGCACGGGGGATGCCGGCCCGGAAGGCGCGGACCTCAGTCCTCGGCCGGCTCCAGCCGCAGCGAGATCGAGTTGATGCAGTACCGCTGGTCCGTCGGCGTCGGGTAGCCCTCGCCCTCGAAGACATGGCCGAG